>JALYYF010000040.1 GCA_030946725.1 Candidatus Dormiibacterota bacterium | reverse complement strand
GCCGGGTTGTAGTCGAAGAAGCCGCTGGGCTTCAGGTGGAAGCCGGCCCGGGTCACGGGCATCACCGGCCAGTCCTCGGGCCGGACCACGTGCTGCACGCCAAAGGTGTACCAGACCACCACGTCGGCTTCCTCCAGCGATCTGCCGGCCTTCGCGTACTCGGCCAGCCCGGCCGGCGAGGGGTGCTGGTTCGGATAGGGCCCGGCGGCGTAGAGCTCCTCGGGATCGAAGGCGGTAGCCCAGAAGTGGCTGGTCACGAAACCGCCCGACTGCAGCCCTTGAGAGCCGGGGTGGAAGTAGCTGCCCGAGTTCTCGCCCGGCACCAGCTTGTAGGCCACCGGGTCGCCCAGGGCGTTGCGGACGCGCGGGTTGACGATCTTCCAGAAGCGCCCCGAGAGCTGGTCAAGGCTGCGCTGAGCCTCTCCCTCGGTCCGGAGCGGGGTCACCACGGCGCGCCAGGCGCTGCCGGTCGGGTTGCCGGGGCCGGGCGGGTCGGGGACCGCGTTCACCTCTTCGACCGCGTTCTCGACGCCGTCGACCGTCATGTCCAGCCGCAGGCTGAAGAAGTGCTGGTGGTTGGGGCCGTAGAGGCCGGGCGCCACCAGCGTGCCGTGCGTGGGTCGGTGGCCTTCGGGGACGGCTCCGTTGGAGATGATGCCGGTCAGCTTCACCTCGAACTCGATGCCGCCGTCCTGGTAGAGGTACCAGTAGAAGCCGTAGTCGTAGTTGCTGATCGTGCAGATCGAGGAGACGACCAGCCGGCGCGAGCGCCTGACCTCCGCCTTTCCGCTGCGGACCTCGAAGTGCTTCCAGAGCAGCCCGAAGTCCTCCTCGTGCACGCAGATGGCGTTGGGGATCTCGATCGGCTCGCCGTCGTCGTCGGCGACCACACCGTCGAAGTAGCGGATCTCCCCCAGGCAGTCGCAGCCGAGCTCCAGCGAGTCCGTGCAGTTCCCCAGCCAGTATTCGCCTGCGTCGAAGGCGTTCTTCCGGAAGTGAGTGGGGCTGGGATCGCCGTAGGGATTGAAGATCTCCGAGATCGAGGCTCGGTACAGCACCGGGCGCCAGCGTCCGCGGTCGTTGTACGAGACCGCCTGCAGGACCAGGCCCTCGCGCTGCGTGAAGCCGATGCTGAACCGCCACTTCTGCCACTCGACCTGGTTGCCGGTCACCTTGAAGCTGGTGCCCTCCGGCTGCACGATGTCCAGCGGCGTCAGGTCGCGGCGCACGCCCTCGGGCAGGTAGGGGATGTTGTCCGGGTCGTCCAGCTCGTCGGCCCCGTAGTTGCCCCGCCTCGGCGGCAGCGGCACAACGCCGTAGTCCTCCACCTCGACGACGCGCATCGCGTCGAGGTCGAGGCGGACCAGCAGGTTCTCGACCGGCCGCGCGTAGCAGCTGTCCTCGGACCGCGTCCGCATCCAGGTCAGGCCGATGGCGAAGCGGCCCTTCTCCGGGTGGTCCTCGGGACCGTGGTAGCCCGGAGCCCACGGGTCTATGACCGCGAGCCCGAACTCCTCGACGCCGCGCAACCGCATGGCGGCCTGCCAGTCGGGGTCGGCCTTGATCACCGCCTCGGCCTCTTCGACCTCACGACCGGTCATCGGCGGCTGCATGCCCTGCAGCTCCCGGCAGGAGCGCAGCTCGCCCCGCCCCTCGGCGACCGAGACCACGGCCTCGTAGTTCACCTTGCTGACGCGGTCGCGGAGGAC
Organism: Candidatus Dormiibacterota bacterium; assembly: GCA_030946725.1. Lineage (GTDB taxonomy): Bacteria > Chloroflexota > Dormibacteria > Dormibacterales > Dormibacteraceae > Nephthysia. The sequence goes on along the minus strand of JALYYF010000040.1, from coordinate 1,958 downwards.
GACCAGGACCTCTCGGTCGAGCGGCACACTGGATCCGTTCTCCGAATCGCCGTTCAGAACGGCCGACTTGGGCGGCTCCAGGAGCAGCATCCCGTGGACGCGTACGTCCGCGGTCAGCCTGCCCTCGCGGCGCAGCACCTCCGCTGTCCGGCCGATCTCCTCGGCCGTGAGCGGAGCGAGCGGGTGATCCCTGGCCACCGGCCTCATCTCCTGACCCACGATCCTATGCTCGCCATGGCTTCCAGTCCCAGGCACGGCCTCGCCAGCTTTACTGGCCCCTTTTGTCCGGTAGAGACAAGAGCTGGGATGCCAGCTGCAGCTGGAAGCGGGTCTCGGGCTCCCGCAGCTGCAGGCCGGCGATGTCGCCGGCCCGCTCCAAGCGGTAGCGGAGTGTGTTGGGATGGACGTGCAGGGCGGCGGCCGCCTCGTTGCGCCGGAACCCGTGGCGGGCGAAGCAGAGGACGCTTTTCACCAGCACGTCGCCGCCGCGTGCCTGGCGCAGCGGACCCAGGAGGTTCTCCAAGAAGTCGTCCTGCGCCTCCCGGTCGCCGTCCAGGACGCGGGGGATCAGCAGCTCCTCGTAGCGCCGCAGTTCGCCCGCTTGGAGGTGGGCCGCCACCTTCTGCGCCTCCCGGTGACTGCGGGGCACTCCCTCGGCGCCGGGGTGCGGGCGGCCGACGGCCATGGACAGTCCGGGGCCCTTCACCTGCGCCCAGATCCGCTCCGGCTCCAGGCTGCCGGGCACCAGGAAGGTGACGTGCCGCAGCTGTGAGGAGGTGACGGCCATGGCGCCCGGCGAGGTGAGGTGCCAGCGCAGGCGGTCGGCCAGCCGGTCGCGGCGCTGGATGGCCTCCCGGCCCAGGGGCAGGGGTTCGTCCAGGACGACGATGGCGGCCCGATAGGACTCCTCGGGCGCGAAGCCGAGCAGGCGGGCGCGCTCCAGGTTGCTGGCCGTGGGCTCGAAGCTGCCCTCCAGCAGCGTGTCCAGGAAGCTGGCACCAAGCCTTGCCTCGGCGGCGGAGAGCCGGCCCTGGTAGGCCACGTGGAGGGCGGCGACCACCGCCGCGTGCTCCGCTGCGCGCAGGTCGAGCCCGTTCAGCTGCTGCTCACCCTCGATGATCCAGACCACGCCGACCAGCTCGTCTTTGAGCCGAACGGGGCAGGCGATCCGCCCGCGGAGCCCGATCTCCGGCATGGCCGGGAGCCGCAGCGGACCGGCGCTGTCGCGGACCGCCTGCGTATAGCCGAGCCGCGAGAGGTGCTGCTCGACCTCCGCCGGCACCCGGCCCAGCTCGAGCGTGGCGCGCCGCGCCGGGTCCAGGTCGTCGTCGGGCTGCCAGGCACCGAGGACGTTGCCGTCGGTGTCCTCGAAAGTGACCGCCCGCCCGATCAGCTCCCCCAGCGTGGCCGCGATGTCCTGCAGGCTCTCCGCCTCCTGGGCCGCCCGGGTCAGCGACTGGTGGATGGCCGTCCCCTGCTCGATGACGCGGTACTGCTCGGCCAGCACCGCGCCGTTGACCTCCTCCGTGATGCGCGCGAAGGGGACCTCCCAGGGGATCTGCATCAGGGGCAGACCCAGCCGGTCGGCCTCGGTGACCACGGGCTTCGGGAACCGCTCCAGGTATTTCGGCACCGCCAGCCCGATACCCGCCAGGCCGCGCTCGACCAGGCCCCGAAGCAGGCGGTGCTGGGCCTGGTTGGTCCGCGGCCAGGCGTAGCCGGTGGTGAGGAGCAGCTGTCCCTCTTTCACCCAGGGCAGGGGGTCCGGGATCTCGACCACGTGCGCCCAGCGCACCTCGTTGCCCAGGCCCCGCCGCCCGGCGACGACCTCCGCGTCGCGCAACGCCTCCAGGTCCAGGGCCTCAGAGAGCTTCACCGCCGGCCTCCGCCGTCTGCGCTCATGCTCCTATGGAGACGCGTCCGCGGCCGGAGCGCAACCGCGCAACCTGCGAGGCGCC
>JALYYF010000179.1 GCA_030946725.1 Candidatus Dormiibacterota bacterium | reverse complement strand
CGTGCGCCTCGCCAGAGAGCTTGAAGACCATGGCGTCCTGGAAGCGGCCGGCGAACGCCTTGCTGCCTGCCTTCAGGGTCGGCATCCCGAACATCTGGCCCGGGGTCACGCCGGAGCCGACGGAGAGCTCCTCCGCCACCGCCTGGTAGCGCCTTTCCGCGTCGTCCTCGCTCATTTTTCGCGCTCGGCCGCCGAGGCCAGGCCCTGGAGCAGCGGCCGGAACGACTGCGCGATGCGGCCGCCCATCATCGGGCCGAATATGAAGGACAGCGGTCCCTGGAGGGTCACCGACTGGCTGATCCGGCTTCCAGTCGAAAGAGGCGCCACCTCGCACTTGAAGAGCAGCTTGGTGGCCGGGACGCCGTCGCTCTGGAGGACGAACGAGCGCCCGGGCTCGACGTCCTTGATGACGATGTTGTGCGTGCCGCCGGACTTCGTCCGCATGGTTCCGGTGGCTCCCTCGCCGAGCGGGCGGTTGAGGTTCACGGCCTCGATGTCGGGGTTCCAGGAAGGCCAGGTCGAGGTATCCGCCCAGAGCCGCCACAGCTTCTCTGGAGCGGCCTTCGTTTCCAACGACTCGCCGTGCGATGCCAATTTCAAGTCCTCCTTCGGCGCTGCGATGCGCGCAGCGAAGATTGTGCGGCTCCCGGCCGCGAAGTCAAAGGGGTCGCTTCGTAGTCGAGGGGCGCGGTCTGGAAGAGACGGGCGCTGAGCAGCGTGCGCTCGGCCGGGTTGCGGGTCAGCTGGAGCGCCCGCTCGTCCGCCAGCCGGGCCTCGGGCATTCTTCGCAGCTGGCGGAGCATCTCCGCCCGGGTGGCGTGGAAGAGGTGGTAGTGGTCGAGCGAGGGTACCAGGGCATCGATCTCCTCGAGCGCCGCCTCCGGACCGAGCACGTGACTGAGCGCGATCGCTCGGTTGAGCTTCAGCACGGGTGAGGGGGCGAGCTGTACGAGCTTTTCGTAGAGCAGGGCGATCTGGTCCCAGTCGGTCTCTTCCCAGGAGGGAGCTTCGGCGTGGCAGGCGGCGATCGCGGCCTGCACCTGGTAGGGGCCGGGGCGCCCCTTCTGCAGCGCCTCCACGACCAGAGCGGCGCCGGCGGCCACGCCGTCCCTGTCCCAGCGTGAGCGGTCCTGCTCGGCCAGCACGATGAGCTCGCGGTCAGTGCCGAACCGCCCTCCGGAGCGGGCCTGGTGCAGCCGCATCAGCGCCAGCAGACCGAGCGCCTCTGGCTCGTCCGGCAGCAGCTCGACGACGAGCGCGGTCAGCCACTCGGCGTCCGCCGCCAGGTCGTGGCGCTCACCGGCACCCTCGGTCGCCAGGTAGCCCTCGTTGAACATCAGGTAGAGCACGGCCAGGACCTCGTCCAGCCGTGCGACCAGCTCAGGTCCGGAGGGGACGCGGTAGGGGATGCCGGCGGTCACGATCTTGCGCTTGGCCCGGACGATCCGCTGCGCCACGGTCGCTTCCGGGACAAGGAACGCACGCGCGATCTCGGCCGTGGTCAGGCCGGCCACGGCGCGCAGGGTCAGCGCTAGCTGCGCTTCGCGGGCGAGCGCAGGGTGGCAGCACGTGAAGATCAGCCGGAGCCGGTCGTCGGCCTCCGAAGTGGCCTCGACCAGCGGCTGGGCGGCGACCTCCGCCAGCTTGTCCGCGTAGCGCGCGCGGCGCCGCCACTGGTCGATGGCCAGCCGCCTGGCGGTGGTCGCCAGCCAGGCTCGGGGCTGCGAGGGGATGCCGTCCCGGCGCCAGCGTTCGAGCGCGACCAGCAGCGCTTCCTGCACCAGCTCCTCGGCGCTCTCGAAGTCGCCGAGCATCCGCACCAGGGTCGCGGTCAGGCGGCCGGCCTCCTCGCGGAAGACGGCCGCCACGGCCGCGTCCGAGGCCTGCGGTGCCGGGATCTCTGGCAACGTGCGCTTCAGCGCTCGACGACCGGACGGATCTCGATCCGGTGCCCGGGCGCGGGCCACGTCTTGGCGACCTCGATGGCCGCGTCCAGGTCAGGGACGTCGAAGACGCCGTAGCCGCCGATCGACTCCTTGGATTCCACGAACGGGCCGTCGGTGACGACCGCGCGCCC
>JALYYF010000135.1 GCA_030946725.1 Candidatus Dormiibacterota bacterium | reverse complement strand
CTCTCGCGGTCCGTCGTCCGCCGCTTCGTCGCCGGGGACACTCTCGACGCGGCCCTGTCCACCATCTCTTCGCTCAACCGCTCCGGAATCGGCGGGATCCTGGACGAGCTCGGAGAGGGCGTCCGCGACACCGCGGAGGCGGAGCAGGCCCGCTCCGACTACGCCACCGCCCTCGAGGCCGCAAAGCGGCAGAACGTCGACACCGCGGTGACCGTCAAACTGACGCAGCTCGGGCTGCTGGTCGACCGCGAGGGCTGCGAACGCCGCCTGGCCTCGCTCTGCGACCAGGCTGAAAGCGTCGGACTCCGGCTCGAGATCGACATGGAGCAGTCCGATCTGGTCGACGCGACCCTGGAGGTCTATCGAGCGCTGGTGGCCTCGCGCCGGCCGCCCCGCCTGGCGGTCCAGGCCTACCTGCGCCGCACCCCGGACGACCTGCGCGTGCTGGCCCGGCTGAAGGCTCCGATCCGCCTGGTCAAGGGCGCCTACTCAGAGCCGGAGGAGCGTGCGCTGCAGCGGCCGGAGGATATCTCCCAGCGTTATCGCGAGCTGGCCGAGTGGCTCTTCGACCACCACCCCGATCCCGCGCTGGGCACGCACGACGGCGCCATGATCGGCTTCGCCCAGCTGGCCGCCCGCCGCCGTGGCCTTGACCGGCGCAGCTTCGAGATCCAGATGCTGTACGGCGTCCGCCGGGACCTGCAGCAGGAGCTGGCCGACGCCGGCTACCGGGTCCGCACCTACGTGCCCTACGGCTCCGCCTGGTACCCCTACCTGGTCCGCCGCCTGGCCGAGCGCCCCGCCAACCTCCGCTTCTTCGCCCGCTCGCTCTTCAGCGGCTGACCAGTTCAGGTCCTCCCCCCGCGCCGCGGGGGGAGGTTGGTGGGGGGTCTTGACCGAACCATGTGCGCCAAGCTCTCACCATCGCCCGGCGGCCGCAAGCCAGGCCGTTGACGGCCCCCCACCTCCCTCCCCCCGCGAGAGGGGGAGGACCTACCTGAAGTCAGGCGATCCCCTGCCGGACCCAGCCGGTGCCGGTGCAGCCCTCGGGCAGGGGCGGGAAGGCGTCGCCGTCGACGTCCCCGCCGAAGCGATGGGGACAGTCCGGTCCCTCGCCGTCGCAGATGTACTCGCCGGGCTGCGGCACCCTGTCGCCGGCGTGGAAGCGGTTGACGTGACTGGTCTCGGCGTCGCTCATCGCTTAGTCCTCCTCTTCCGTACTTTCGGATACCTGCCTCCGAGACGATTCCCCGCCGGCCGCCCAGCCCCGAGTGCCCAGCAGGATGCCGTGGTTCCGACCGGGCGGATCGATCTCGTACATCTTCGCCGTCCACCAGTCGAATCTCGACGCCACGTCTGCGACCGTGGCGCGGTCGACCGTCTCGTGGACCTGGATCCCGACCAGCAGCCTGTGCCGCGAGAACGTGGTCGCGAAGAAGTCGACGACGCCGGCCACCGGCGGCTGCGTCCGGCGGAGGTCCAGCCCGGACTCCTTGCTCAGCGCGTCACCCCAGGGGGGAGCGACAAAGGCGATCAGCAATCGATCCTGCGGGATTCGCGATGCCTTCAATCCGGTTTCGTAGTCCTCGTGTAGGAGCTCGACGTCCAGGCCGGCGATGGCCAGGTTCCGCCGGGTCGCGGCGAACACCGCATCGTTGAGCTCGAAGCCGACGGCGGAGCCGGCCCCCGATCGACGCCAGATCCAGTACAGCGTGTTGCCTGACCCGGCAAAGGGGTCGACCACCACCGACCCGGAGTTCGCCGGCACCGTTCCGGCGATCGCGGACATGTCGCTCGCGATCAATTCGGCGAGCCTGTCACGCGTGCATTCCACCGCGGTGCGACCGAGGATCCGGACGCCGCGCGCGTACCAGTCCGCGGGCTTCAGACCGTAGAGCGAGACGTAGTCCGGGTCACCGAAGCTGTCGCGACCGTATTGGTGGACTTCCCAGAGGTCCAGCACATCATTGCGTTTCGGCCCACTCAGCAGAAGGGCGCGATCGTACGTCGGAATACGAGAGCCCCGACCATTCATGCCCACGCGAGCTCCACTCTCAGATGGCTGCCACCGCGTCGGTCACCAGCTCGGCCAGGCTGGGATGCAGGTGGTGCACCTTCGCCAGGTCGCGATAGTCCGCCTCCAGCTCGATGGCGGCCGCGACCTGGGCGATCACCTCGGTCGCCCCCACCCCCACCATGTGCGCCCCCAGGATCTCGCCGAACTCGGGGTCCACCACCAGCTTCAGCGCGCCCCGATCCTCGCCCAGCGTGACGGCACGCAAGCTCGTCGCCAGCTCGCCGAAACCGACCGCCGGCTCGATCCCGCGCGCCCTCGCCTGCTCTTCGGTCAACCCGACGGCCGCCAGCTCGGGGTGTGTGTTGACCGAGCGGGGCAACCGCTCCGGGCGCACCCTGGCCGAGCCGCCGAGCGCGTTCGTGGCCGCCGCCATGCCCTGGGCCCGGGCCCGGTTGGAGAGCCAGGGCGGACCGGTCACGTCCCCGGCGGCGAAGACCGCCGGCGCCGACGTCCTACCCCCATCGTCGACGATCACGCCGCCCTCAGCTCCCGTCTCCAGGCCGGCCGCCTCCACGCCTCCAAGGTTCGGGCGCCGGCTGTCGGCGAAGAGCACGGCGTCCGCCTCCAGGCCTTCCAGGCTCGGCCTCCCGAACTCGAAGATCACACCGCGCTCCTCCAGGAGCAGTTGCAGGTACCCTGCCAGGTCAGCGTCTTCACCGGGCAGCAGGCGATCCTCCCCGGCCACCACGGTGACTCTCGACCCCATCTGCGAGAAGAAGTCGGCCCACTCCGCACTGAACCGCCCGGCACCGGCCACCAGCAGGCGCTCCGGCGCGCGATCGAGCGCCATGGCCTCGTCGTTGCCGAAGACAGGGCACCCGGCCGCGGCCCCGGCGTCGGGAACGAATGAGGCGGCGCCGGTTGCCAGGACGATGGGAACGCCCTCGAAGACCCGCCCACCCACCTCGACCCGGCCGGGCGACGCAAACCTGGCGGGCGAGGACAGTATCTCGACCCTGGCCGCCTCCAGCGAGGCACGCGTCATCGACGCCGCCCTGGTGACCACCGAGCCGACCCAGCGCTGCATGCCCTGCCAGTCAACCCGAGGCGCCCCGGAAAGCTCCAGACCAAAGCTACCAGCGCGCCTGACCTGGCCCAGCAGGTCGGTCGTCCGGTGAAAGGCGCCGGCCGGGATGCAGCCGGCGTGCACACAGACGCCGCCGAGGGCGCCCCGCTCCGCCAGGCACACGCTGGCGCCCATGCGGACCGCGGTGTGGGCGGCGGCGACGCCCCCCGGCCCACCGCCGATCACCAGCAGGTCAGTCATCGCGGCTCCTTGGCCGACGCCCCGCTCGCAACCGGCGCCGCGGCCAGTGCGGCCCGAACGTCTACGACCAGCGGGCCGCCGCTGGTGACACGGGCGCGGGCCGTCCCTCGTGCCGGCAGCTCGCGCTCACCGTCAAGGGCGACGGTGCCGGCACCGGCCTCCAGCTCCACCTCCTCGCCGAGCTCCAGCCGCCGCCAGCTTGCCACGCCCACCCAGGCCGGGAGACCCGGAGCCAGGATGGCACGCACCTGCCGCCGGGCCCCGCTGCCACCCAGCTCGACGTATAGGCCCGCCGGCTCCTCGGCCGAGATCGCTTCGAGGGCGCCGCCGATCGAGCTCAGACCCACCGCCCACGGCTCGGCGCGCGCCAGGACCAGAGCGCTCACCCGCGCCGGGTCCCAGATGGCGGCCGCGCCACGAAAGGCGTCCCGGCAGGCCGCGGCGTCGACCAGCGCGAAGTCCTCGGCGTCACCGACGCTCACCTCCACCCGCTTGGATCGCCGGCTGACCGCGGCCGCCGCCACCTGGCCGGTCGCCACCAGACCCGCGGCCAGCCCGGCCACAGTGCCCTCGATCATGCTCGGGAAGACGTTGTTCGTCCCTGTCGAGACGGCCACCAGCGGGACGTCGCCGCAGCCTGCCGCCACGGCCCGGTTGGTACCGTCTCCGCCCAGCGTCACGATGACGCCCACGCCGGCTTCCGACAGCCGGCGCGCGGCCTCGCTGGAATCGCCGGCGCGGTGCTCGAGCTGGACCGGGAGCGGCTCCAGACGCAGGCCGGGTCGCGCGCCGTCGAGCGCCGCACCCATGATTCCGGCTCCGTCCGGCAGGTAGAGCACCCTCTCCACGCCCGCCCACTCCAGCCCCCGCAGCACCCGGCGCACGATGGCGGACTTCTCGTGGTGGGGCATCATCGAGGCGAGGCCCACCAGCCGCCGGATGTCGCGGCCGGCCGCCGGATTCACGATCAGGCCCGCGGTCGGGGTCATCCCAGCCGGTCGGCAAGGGCCTGCAGGAACCGCGCTGCCGGAGCGCCGTCGACCAGCCGGTGGTCGAAGGTCAGCGACAGCCACATGGTCGGCCGGACGCGCACCTCGCCATCCGCCGCCACCGGCTTCTGCACGATCCTGCCCACGCCCAGGATTGCGCACTGCGGCGGGTTGACGATGGGCGTGAAGGAGTCGGCGCCGAAGGCCCCGAGGTTGGAGATCGTGAAGGTGCCGCCCTCGATCTCGTCCATGCCCAGGGTCCCGGCCTGCGCCCTCGCCGCGAGCTCGGTCCGGGCCCGTGCGATATCGCCCAGCGAGCGGGTGTGCGCGTCCTTGATCACGGGCACGATCAGGCCGTCTTCGAGCGCCACCGCCACGCCGATGTGCACGGCGTCGGAGATCACGATCGAGTCTCCCTCCAGCGTCGAGTTGAGGAGAGGATGCTCGGGCAGGAGCCGGGCCACGGTCTCAACCAGCAGGTCGGTGTACGTGAGCCGCAGGCCGCTCGCAGCCTCGAAACCGGGAGCCAGCTGGGTGCGGCGGGCAACCAGACCGGCCACCTCGGCCTCTCGCGAGACTGTGACCTGGGCCATGGCCTGCAGGCTCTCGTGCAGGCGCTCGGCCACCACCTTGCGGATGCCTTCGAACGCTACCGTCCGGCCCGACGGCGCTGCCGACGGCGCTGCCGACGGCGCGGTGGGCGCCTGGCCGTCCGCCGGGGCGGCCGGCGATGGCTGCGGTCGGGCCGCGAAGGCCTCGACGTCGTCGGTCGTGATCCGCTTGCCGGGTGCGCTGGGCGGCACCAGCGCGATGTCGATACCCCTGTCGCGGGCCAGTCGGCGGGCGGCAGGCGAGGCGAGCACCTCTCCGCCCGCCGGCGCTGCGGCCGCCGCAGCGACGGCCTGCTCGGCGGCGCCCAGCGATTCCCCGGGCGCGGCGATCAGCCCGAGCAGCGCTCCCACCGGAAGCTCCGTGTTGTCCGCGGCCAGCACACGCCCCAGAACGCCGGAGCCGGGTGCCTCGACCACCGCGTTGATCTTCTCCGTCATGATCTCGAGCAGGGGCTTTCCCTGCTCGACCGTTCCCCCCTCGGCGACCAGCCAGCGCTTGACCGTCCCCTTCTTCATCGCCATCCCGAGCTTCGGCATGCGGACTTCGGTCGGCATGGCTCGTCAGAGGGTGGCGCGGACGGCGTCGGCGATCCTCGCCGCGCTGGGGACGTAGAAGTCCTCCATCACGGGTGCGAATGGCACGGGCGTGTGCGGCGAGGTGACCATCTGCGGGGGCGCGTCCAGGTCGTCGAAGGCCTGGGTGGTCGCCAGCGCCACCAGGTCGGTGGCCATCGAGCAGCGGGGGTTGTCCTCGTCGGCGACGACCAGCCGGCGCGTCTTGCGGACCGAGCTCAGGATCGTGTCCTCGTCGAGCGGCGAGAGCGTTCGCGGGTCGACAACCTCCACAGACACTCCCTCGGACGCCAGAGTCTCGGAGGCCTCCAGAGCCATCGAGACCATGCGCCCGATCGCGACCACGGTGACCTTGTCGCCTTCGCGCTTGATGTCGGCCTTGCCAAGCGGGAGCACGTACTCTCCGGGCGGGACCTCGCCCTCGACGTCGTAGAGCAGCTTGTGCTCGAAGAAGATGACGGGATCGTCGTCGCGGATGGCGGCCGCCAGCAGCCCCTTGGCGTCGGCCGGCGTGGAGGGCACGACGGTCTTCAGGCCCGGCATGTGGGTGAAGACGGAGTAGTGGCAGCCCGAGTGCTGGCCGGCGGCCCGGAACCCCGCGCCGATCATGGTCCGGATCACCATGGGGACGGTGGCCTTGCCCCCGAACATGTAGCGCAGCTTCGCGCCCTGGTTGAAGATCTGGTCCATGCAGACGCCGAAGAAGTCGACGAACATGAGCTCGGCCACCGGCCGCATGCCCGTGGCCGCCGCGCCCACCGCGGCGCCGATGAAGCCGGATTCCGAGATCGGCGTGTCGAGGACGCGATCCCGGCCGAACTTCTGAACCAGGCCCTTGGTGACGCCGAGGACCCCGCCCCAGGCGTCGTCCTGCTCGAAGCCGGGCACGGTGGCGCCTCCCGCCACGTCCTCGCCGAGCAGGATGACCGACGGGTCCCGCTCCATCTCCTGGCTGAGGCCCTCGTTGATCGCTTCGCGAAAGCTGAGAGTACGAACGGCTACGGCCATCGGTTTCCCTCCTCCTGGCCCGGCTAGCGGTAGGCGACGTAGACGTCGGTCAGTGCGTCTTCGGGTGCGGGCTCGGGGCTCGCGTCCGCGAAGGCGATGGCGCGGTCGACCTCCTTCTCCGCCTCGGCACGCATGCGGTCGACCTCCTCCTGCTGGAGCAGGCCCTGGCCGACGGCCTGGGTCGCGAAGGTCGTGAGGGGATCGTGCTCACGGTAGGCGGCCGACTGCTCCGCGGTCCGGTAGGTGACCTGGTCTCCCTCGAAGTGGCCGAAGTAGCGCCAGGTCTTCGCCTCCAGCAGGCTCGGGCCCTCGCCTCGGCGGGCGCGGGCGACGGCCTCGCCGGCGGCCTCGCGGACCGCGATCACGTCGTACCCGTCCACGGTCACGCCCGGGATGTTGTACGAGGCCGCACGGTCAGCGATGCTGGTGGCCGCGCAGTGATAGCCGACCGGCGTCGACTCGGCGAACTGGTTGTTCTCGCAGACGAACACGACCGGCAGCTTCCAGATCGCCGCCAGGTTCATCGCCTCGTGAGTGGTGCCCTGCTCGGCGGCACCGTCGCCGAAGAAGCAGACGGCCACCGCGCCGCTGCCCTTCAGCTTGGCGCTGAGCGCCGCACCAGCCGCCAGCGGCGGGCCGCCGCCCACGATCCCGTTCGCACCCAGCATCCCGCGGGAGACGTCCGCGATGTGCATGGAGCCGCCCTTGCCCTTGCAGCTGCCACCCAGGCGGCCGAAGAGCTCGGCCATCATCTCGCCCATGGGCACTCCCTTGGCTATGCAGTGTCCGTGCCCGCGATGCGTCGAGGTTATGTAGTCACCGTCGTCGAGGTGGGCGCAGACGCCGACCGCGACTGCCTCCTCGCCGGCATAGAGATGCACGAAGCCGGCTATCCGCCCTTCGGCGAAGAGCTTGGCGACTCTCTCCTCGAAGGCCCGGATCGCGGCCATGCGCTCGTAGATCGAGACTGCGTCCTCACGAGTCAGTTCCACTCCCAGGCACCCCCAGTTGGTCAACCCACCGCAAACGGTTCTGCAACTGATGGATACACCGCACAGGCCTCGGGGTCAACCGTTTGGCTGGATCTTCGCCTGTGCGAGGTGGACCGCCGTTGTCTGAGGGCTGGGCCGAGCCGGGCCGAGATCTAACGGCCCGGCTCGCCCCGGACTATCGCCGAGCGCACCAGGATCGGTGCTCGAACGGGTCGTGACAGATCGGGCACTCGCCCTCTTCCGACGCACTCCGGCCCTGCTGACCTTGCCTGGAGAACACGTGGAGGGAGTCCTCCATCGCATTCCTCTCTAGCCAGGCAATCACATTCGTAATCATCTATATCTTTCAACGCCCCGGGGCCTCAAAGGTTTCCATGAAACCGCTTCCAGACACGCGGTGCCGGGGTGGCCGGCGGAGCGGAGAAGTCTGGAGAACCCTCGCGGCCGGACCAGCTCCCCGTGCAATCTGTGTCTGCCCTAGAAGCCGCGGAGCATCCCCTTGACGGCCGCCCGAACGGCGGGCTGGGCATCCAGGCGGGTTTCGCCCTCGTCGAACCACACGACTCCGCGGATCCTGCCGTAGCCGCCTGAGCGCAGCTTGCTGGAGAGGTCCTGCACCCAGCCGGCGTCAGTCGAGCCCAACTAAGGA
>JALYYF010000111.1 GCA_030946725.1 Candidatus Dormiibacterota bacterium | reverse complement strand
TGGTGGCGAGGAGGAGGAGGAGCGGGAGTCTGCTCTGGAGGTCGCGGCACGGGCGGCCGAGGCGAAACGGGCGGCGGTCGACAGCGAAAGGGCCGCCATGGCAGCCCGCTCACGTGCCGAAGAGCTCTCATACCGGGCCGACGCACTTGCCAGGGAGGCACGAAAGGCGCGCCAGGAGGCCGACGCGGCCGACGAGAAGGCCCGCTCCGCCGAGGAGGCTGCCGCCGAGGCGCGGCAGGTGGCGCGCGAGCTGGAGCGTCCCCGCCGCACGTAGGAGTCTCTCTCCCGCGAAGTCGGGCCGCGAAGTCGGGGGAGAGACTTCGAGACTTCTAGACGTCCTCTTCTCACTGGCCACGCCTCGAAACCGATCAAAAGGCCCTCTTCAGGCGTCGGACTTGTTTGAGCGAGTTCGCAGGAGCCCCAAGCTGCGTCGGGAGGATATCCACCATGCCGATCACCCCGCGCGAGAGCCTTCGGCTCACGCGATCTCCTTAGTCGCCGGGCGTCCAGAAACCCGGCAGAACCATCTCGACTCTTCCCCCTACAGACGGGGGCCGGCATCTTTGGTGTCGGCCCCCCACATCCTTTCCATGAACTCAAGCGCCACTACTTTTGCTCTTTTGGCGCCGACGTTGCGTAGAGAACTCTGGTCACGCAACTCAAACGCGGGGGAAAGGCGATGAGGCTAGAGACGGCACCGGTCGCGCGCGTCCAGGGAATGGACGTGCTCTTGGACACCGCACGGTCGCTCAACGACGGCGACCCTCTGGACGTCGTCCTGGAGCAGCTGACGCGGGCCGCCGCCCGCGCCGTCTGGCACGGTACGGGCGATCCCGGACCGGCCTCGCTATGGAGGCTTCGCGGCTCCAGCCTGAGCCTGGAAGCCGAGAGTGGAGAGGCTTTCGGGAGAGCGATCGCAGAGCTGCCGCTGAGCGCTGAGATGAGACGCGCGCTGGAGGGACGGCGTGCTGTTCGTCTCAAGGCCAGCCAGATCCCGGCCTCTCTTCGCAGCCGCTACGAGGCGACCCGGCCGGACTCTGTCGCGGTCGTCCCGATACTCTCCTACGGGCGGCCCTTCGGGCTCATGACGGTGCCACTGGACGGTGATGCCCATGACTCGGAGGCGGACCTCAAGCTCCTCACCGGCGTCGCCGAGCTGGGCGGCCTGGCGGTCGCCGCCGCCGCCGACTTCGACCTGGAGCTGCGCCTGGCGGTGGCCTTCGAGCTGCTGCCGCAGATGATCACCGGGGCCAGCGGTGCCGAGGACGCGGACGAGGCCGCTTCCGTGATCGTCACGCGTGTCGGCGAGGTTCCAGGAGTGGATCGCGTGCTGCTCTTCATGAGAGGCGACCTGAAGCGCGGCCTCTGGATCAAGGCGAGCACCGACTCGGTCAACCTGTTGAGACTCGAGCAGGACGACGGCGCCGTCGCCCAGGCCGTCCGCGAGCGCCAGATCATCGTCGTCAACGACGGCCAGCCCTGGCGTTCGGAGCAGGACGCGCTGATCGCCGCCGAGAACCGCCACATACTGGCGGTGCCGGTCGCGGTCGTGGAGGAGGTGATCGGCCTGGTGGTCATCGCCTCCCGCCAGCGGCCCTTCTCGGCCACCGACGTCCAGATCGCCGCGGTCATGGTCTCCGCACTCACCGGGTTGCTGGAGGGAGTGCGTCTGCGCGACGAGCTCTCGGAGGCCCACCGCACCCTGCGCTCCTTCTATCACGGACTGGCCTGCGGCGCGGTGACGCATGACAGTCGCGGCCGCGTCGTGGACGCCAACTGGGCGGCCGAGAATCTCACCGGGATACCGCTTAAGCAGCTGGTCAAGGACGGCATCTTCGGGCCCGACTGGACGATGCAGAGTGAGAACGGGATGTCGATCCCGCTGCCTCTTCGACCGCCGGAGTCTGTGCTCAAATCGGGGCGTCCCATCCAGGGAATGCGGGCGAAGGTCGCGCCTCCCGGCGGCCAGGCGCGCTGGCTGCGCATGGATTCGCGGCCGCTCGAAGAGGGCCAGCGCCTCAAGTGGGTGATCACCACATTCTTCGAATGCGTGCCGCCCGTGACCAACGGCCGGCGCAGGGCGACGAGCGGCTCGGCGAGCGTGGTGCCGCGCTAGTGCTCTCACCCGACGGCGCCTACACCTGGAACGGCCGCGAGTGGGTGCCCAACGTTGCGTCGACTCCAACCGTCTCACCGGACGGTAGGTACATCTGGAACGGTCGCGAGTGGGTTCCCAACGTGGCGCCCGGCTTGACCCGTTTTCGCAAGGAGCCGACGTCCTGGACCCGGCCGCTGCAGCTGGCGATCATCGCGCTCAACCTGCTGGGTGACGTGAACCTGCTGACGCTGCTGCCGTACCTCAGCAGGTACATCACGGAGGCTGCCAGGCGCAGCGTCGAGCTCTCTCTGGCCGCTCAGCCGCAGGACCCGAATTCAGAGCAGGTGCGCGCCCAGACACTTGCGGTCGTGGACATGATCGGCACCTGGGTCGTGATCGTGACACTTGTGTTCGCCGGCATCTGGCTGCTGCTGCTGATCATCGGCACGCTGAGACGCTGGACATGGTTCTACTGGCTGCTGATGGTGCTCTACGGGCTCTCCATCCTGGCCATCCCGCAGCAGGTGCTGCAGGTGTTCGGCATCGGCACCACGGGGGGCGCCGGCCAGCCGCTGCTCCTGCTGCCGCTGCCCAACGCCCTCCTTGGCCTGGCCACGGCCTGCGGCGAGCTGGTGCTCTTCATCTGGATGATCGTGGCCTACCGAAAGTACGGCCCCTGGGCCTCCCGAAGAGTCCCGGCCAACTAAAGGAAGGAGCTCTTTCAACTCCCTCCCCCTTGCGGGGAGGGTAAGCGAGGGGGTCTTATTCAGAAAGCAGCCCGGTCTGTCGAGCACCCGGCCTGCATGATCCGTACCCCCTCCCAACCCTCCCCGCAAGGGGGAGGGAGACTGACTGGCTAGGAGCGCGGCGGTAGGGCGGTTGGGTGCTTCGGCTGATAGAGAGGGAGCTCGCCGCCGGGGATCTTGATCGCGGTGACCAGGCCGAAGCCTTCGTCGGAGACGGGGCGCGTCAGCTCCACGCCGCGTACGGCGAGGTCTCTGATGGTGGCCTCGAGGTCGTCGCACATCAAGTAGAGCTCCTGGTGTGGAGATTCTTCGGTGGGGTGGATGCCCAGCTCGGCCGGCGGCAGGGCGAAGATCAGCCAGCCGCCTCCCGAGTCGACAGAGGAGAACCCGAGGACGTCCCGGAAGAAGGCGCGGACCTCGTCAGCCTCCCGGGTGAAGAGCAGCGCGTGGATGCCTGTGATCATGGCCGGACATCCTAGTGTTCCGGCCAAGCCGCGCGAACAGAACCATTCTCAGCGGCCGGCCACAGAGGCGACCGGACGGGCCACGGCGTCCGCCCGGCCCCAGCGGCCGGGGACTCCGCGCAGCTCCACCCGTTCGATCCCGCCGGGGAGCCAGGGGTCGATCGCAAGCTCGTCGCCCCGCGGCTCCAGGCCCAGGATGGTGCGCAGGAAGAGGAGGGGCGTGCCCGTAGCCCAGGCCTGAGGGCTCGACGCCGTCGGGTACTGGACCGGGAAGGACGTCCTCCCGCGCGGGTAGCCGGCGAACGCCTCGGGCAGCCGGTAGTCGAAGAAGCGAGCCGCCTCCAGGATGCCGCTGACGACCCGAGCCGCCTCCTCCCGGTAGCCGTAGCGGGCGAGCCCGGCCGCGATCATCGAGTTGTCGTGCGGCCAGACCGTCCCGCAGTGGTACTCGATCGGGTTGTAGGCTCCCTCGCCGACGGCCATGGTCCGGATTCCCCACCCCGAGAACATGCTGTCATCCATCAGCCGGCGGACCACCAGGGCGGCCTTGTCGTCGTCGACGATGCCACTCCAGAGCAGGTGGCCGGGGTTCGAGGTGATGCTGTCCGCCTGCCGCTTGTCGCCGTCGAGCGCGACGGCGAAGAACTCCCGCTCGGGGATCCAGAAGTCCTTGTTGAACCGGGCCCGCAGCTCCGCCGCCTCGCGTTCGAGGCGCTCGGCGAGCTCCGCGTCATTCCAGAAGTCGCGGGCCAGCCGGGCCCCGCGGCGCTTTGCGTCATAGACGTAGCCCTGGATCTCGCAGGTCGCGCGGGGCAGCTTGGCGAGCGACCCGTCCCTGAACAGGATCGAGTTCCAGGAGTCCTTCCAGCACTGGTTCTCGAGCCCGGACTCGAGCGCCCGCTCGTACTCCACGTAGCCGTCGCCGTCGCGGTCGCCGTAGCGGTCGATCCACTCCAGCGCGGCCCGGGCCGGCGCCTCCAGCTCGCGAACCAGGTCGGCGTCACCCGTCCAGCGCTCGTACTCGTCGAGCAGCACCGGATAGAGCGGGGTGGCGTCGGCCGTCCCGAAGTAAGGGGAGTGCGGCCGCTCACCGAAGGCGGTGAGCTCGCCGAAGCGGATCTCGTGCAGGATCTTGCCGGGCTCCTCGTCCCGGAAGGGGTCGACCCGGGTGCCCTGCCGGGCTCCCAGGACGCGGAGGCTGGTCCTGGCCAGCTCGGAGCTGAAGGGCAGCGCCTGGTAGCTCGTGATCAGGCTGTCCCGTCCGAAGACGGTCATGAACCAGGGCATGCCGGCCGCCGGCAGCGAGGCCTCGGGGTAGAGCTGCGAATAGAAGCGGAGCGCGGCCAGGTCCGTCAGGCTCTTGCGGTAGACGTGGACCAGCTCGTCGTGGTCCGAGTCCAGCCTCGGCGCCCGCTCCAGCCAGTCTTCGAGGCTGAGCCGCATGTTCGGCTTGGGATGGTCATCGCCGTGGCCGTACTTGATCTTGATCGGCTTGTCGATCACGACCGAGACCTCGAGGCAGGTGCTCCACTCGGACTGCGGCTCCAGCCGCAGTCGGAAGAGCAGGCCGTCCTCCGAAATCTCGACCGGCTGGCTGGAGGCGACGTGCGTCTCCCGCACGAACTTCTCGCGGCGGTAGCCGAGCACCAGCTTGTCGGGCTCGGCCGACCGGTACAGCTCACCCTTCTTGGCCAGCGCGTCCTTGACCTCGAAGAGGTCCGCGAAGTCGGACCCCGCCTCCAGACGCAGCTCGACGTCGACGGGCTCCCTGGCGTGGTTGAGCACGGCGACGTCCTCGTGGAAGCCGTCCCCGACCATCCGCTTGCGGATGACCGAGAGGGTCGGGTTCTCATAGATCGTGCCCGTGGGCGGGTAGAGGAAGAACTGGGCGGCCGAGTATGCCGTCTCGTCAGTCGACAGCACGTCCAGGGGGGCGCCGTTGACGGTCAGCACCCAGCGAGACAGGAAGCGCGTGTCACGGTAGAAGAGTCCCTGCGGCTGGTCGGGGGCCGCCTCGATGTCGCCGCGGCGGTCGCTGACGATGAAGGTGCTCCCGTCGAGGATGCTGATGCTGTCGCTGCTCATGCTGTGCCTCTCCTTGTCGGCATTGTGCTCGCAGCCATCGACCCGCGAACCCTCGGCAGCGTTACAGCGGATCGCCTCGGCCGGCGCGTAACGCCCCCGGCCTCCGCCGAGACCGTAAGGACATGGCGACACACCTTCGCGCAAGGCCGCATCACAGGCCGCCGGCGAGAGAACTGGGGGAGACGATGATCAACCGTCCAATTGCGGACTATGCGCTGCTGTCCGACTGCCGGTCCGCGGCGCTGGTCAGCCGCGACGGCTCGGTCGACTGGCTCTGCGTACCCCGCTTCGACGGACCCTCGGTGTTCGCGCGCCTGCTCGACGGCGACGCCGGGCACTGGTCTCTGCGACCCGGCGGTGCCACCGAGGTCAGCCGCCGCTACCTCGAGGGCACGATGGTCCTGGAGACCACCTTCCGCACTCCCACCGGAACCGCCGTGCTGGTCGACGCCATGGCGGTGGGCCCCAACGACAAGGGCCACGACCTGGGCACCGGCTCGCCGGGCGTCCTGCTCCGCCGGCTCACCTGCACCAGCGGGCGGGTCAGGTGCGAGCTGGAGTTCACGCCGCGCCCTGAGTACGGGCTCGTGCACCCGCTGCTCAGCGAGATCCCGGGCGGACTGCTGGCCAGAGGCGGCGCCGACGTCCTGGTGCTCTCGACCCCGGTCGAGCCGTCCACGGAAGCGTCCGCGGCGACGGCCACCTTCGGCCTGGACGAGGGCCGGCAGGTCTGCTTCGCGCTCCAGCACCAGCGGAGCTCGGAGCCGCCCGCAGATCCCTGGTCGCAGGAGATGATCGAGGAGCGGCTGGAGGCGACAATCCGCGGGTGGCGGACCTGGTCCGACATCCACCAGAGCTACACCGGCCCCTGGCGGGAGCTGGTCCACCACAGCGGCCGCGTCCTCCAGGCCCTGACCTTCCAGCCCACCGGTGCCATCGTCGCCGCCCCCACCACCTCCCTTCCCGAGACGGTGGGGGGCGAGCGCAACTGGGACTACCGGTACACCTGGGTGCGCGACGCCAGCCTCACGCTGGAGGCGCTCTGGGTGGCGGCCTGTCCCGACGAGGCCAACCGCTTCTTCGCCTGGATGGCGGCCGCAGCCGCGGCCCGGGTCCGCGAGACCGACCTGCAGATCATGTTCGGAGTCGGCGGCGAGCACGACCTTACAGAGCGCACCCTTCCCCACCTGGCCGGGTGGCGTGACAGCCGGCCGGTGCGCATCGGCAACGGTGCCTGGAACCAGCGGCAGCTCGACGTCTACGGCGAGCTGCTGAGCGCGGCTCGGCGCCTGCGTGACCAGCTGGGCACGCTCGACCAGGCCACGCGCGACTTCCTGGTGGAGGTGGCGGACACCGCCGCCGACCGGTGGGGTGAGCGCGACCAGGGCATCTGGGAGGTGCGCGGTGATCCGCGGCACTTCCTCTACTCCAAGTTGATGTGCTGGGTGGCCCTCGACTCCGCCGTGGAGCTGGCGGGCCAGCTCGGCGCCACCGACAGGGTGGACGGCTGGACGAGGGTCAGAGAGGAGATCCGCACGGCGATCATGGAGCAGGGCTGGAGCGACACCGCCGGCGCTTTCACACAGTCTTTCGGGTCGGACGACCTGGACGCCTCGGCGCTGATGATGCCGATCGTCGGCTTCCTGCCGGGCGAGGACGCCAAGGTGAAATCGACCGTCGACGCGATCGCCTCGCGCCTCACCGACGAGCGGGGACTCGTCTACCGCTACCGCTCCCACGACGGCCTGGAGGGCGAGGAGGGCACGTTCCTCATCTGCACCTTCTGGCTCGCCCAGGCGCAGGCCCTGGCCGGCGAGATGGAGCAGGCGCGCGCGAC
Organism: Candidatus Dormiibacterota bacterium; assembly: GCA_030946725.1. Taxonomy (GTDB): domain Bacteria; phylum Chloroflexota; class Dormibacteria; order Dormibacterales; family Dormibacteraceae; genus Nephthysia. The sequence goes on along the minus strand of JALYYF010000111.1, from coordinate 284 downwards.
GTTCGAAGGAGCGATCGCGTACGCCAACGACGTCGGCCTCCTCGCGGAGGAGGTCGATCCGACCGGCGGCGAGCTGCTCGGCAACTTCCCCCAGGCCTTCAGCCACATCGGGCTGGTGAACGCGGCCTGGGCGATCTCCCAGGCCGAAGTGGAGGCGGGGGCGAAGCACGGAAAGCATGGCGCGGGTACGGCCGCCACAGCGGCGGCCGAAGGAGCAAAGGCATGAAGGCGATAGCAGTGATTCCGGGCCAGGCGGGCAGCATCCACCTGGCCGACCTTCCCAG
>JALYYF010000063.1 GCA_030946725.1 Candidatus Dormiibacterota bacterium | reverse complement strand
CTGGCGGCGCTGGCGAGCTCGACGAGGTCCGGCGTCCCCTCCAGCTCGACCACGCTCACTCTCGCGAGCGCTCTATGTGGTCGCGGGCGGCACGGAGAAGCGTGCGCTGGAAGTGGTGGCGGACCAGCGTCCCACTCGCTTCCAGAAGCTCCTCGAAGAGGCGCAGGAGCTCGCGTTCGGCGGCCTCTGGATTGCCTCCGGCGGCCTGGATCCGTTCCCGGACGTGCCGGTCGAACAGTTCCACGGCGCGCCGGGCCGTGGCCTCCACGGCCGCCGCGTGCTGGGAGCCCAGCTCCATCAGGGCCGGCAGCGGCACCCCCGCCTCGACCAGCTTGAGTCCCGCTGCGAGCGCCTCCAGGTCCTCCATCGGGTAGCGCGGCTCGTCCCCGTCGGAGGAGGGAAAGATGAGGCCTGCCTGCTCCAGGGCACGCAGGAGCGGCTTGGCCACCCCGCTCTCGGTGGCCAGCTCATCGAGCGTCAGGGTCTCGGGAGGGGTGGGGGCGGTGACGGCCTCCACCAGCGCCTCGTCGGACTCCTCCAGCTCACCCTCCAGGAAGCGCCTGATCACGGTGAGGGTGAAGCCGCGCTGCTGGAGGTTCCGGATCCTGCGGAGCCGGTCCAAGTGCGCTTCCGAGTACCAGGTGACGCGACCCTCCCGCCGGGGCGCCTCGAGCAGGCCCTTGCCCTGGTAGAAGCGGATGGTGTCCACCGCCACCCCACCCGCCTGCGCCAATTGTTCGATCCGATACTCCATGAGTAGTCACTCTAATTATCTCGCTTTGTATCGATCGATCTATCTCCCTCCCCGCAAGGGGGAGGGAGAAGCGTCCTCAGGGCGTGTTGCAGGTGGGGCCGCCGTTGGCGGGGCGGTCGCCGAGCAGGGTGTTCAGCTGTACCGTGCCGCCTGAGCGCAGCGCCGTCAGGCGGACCGGGTCGCCGGGGTTGTGCAGCTGGATCACCCCGCCGAAGGTCTGGCCGTTGTTCAGGTCGACCCCGTCGACCTTCTCGATGACGTCCCCGTTCTTGAGCCCGGCGCGCTGGGCCGGCGTGTCCGGCGCCACGCCCATCACCAACACGCCGTAGCCCTTGACGGAGGGGTCGCGGGCCAGCGCGTCCTCCACGGTCACGAAGCACACTCCGAGATAGGGATGGCCCGGGCTCTTGCCGGCGATGAGGTTCTGGGCCACCCGCTGCACGATGCGGCTGGGAATCGCATAGCCGATCCCGGCCGCGTTGCTGCTGTTGGCCGTGTTCATGCCCACCACGTGGCCGTTACCGTCTCCGAGCGGTCCGCCCGAGTTCCCCGGGTTGATAGGGGCGTCGCTCTGCATCACGTCGGCAAGGGACTCCGAGCTGCGGGTGTCGCCGCCGCTGACGCTTGACAGCGTCCGGTGCAGGGCCGACACCACGCCCACAGTCACCGTTCCAAAGCCCTGGCTCCCCAGCGGGCTCCCGATCGCGACCACCGGCTGGCCCACCTGCACCCGCGTCGAGTCGGCGAAGAGCGCGACCGGGAGGCTGTCGCCCACCTTGATCACGGCCACGTCCTCGAGAGGGTCGGTGCCCTGTACGGCTGCTATGAAGTGGCGACCGTCGGGCATCGCCACCTGCACCTTGGTGCCGCCGTCCACCACGTGGTTGTTGGTGACCAGGAAGCTGGTTCCGCCCTGCGACTGGATGACGAAGCCGCTGCCCTCGCCGGTCCCCGCGTTGGTGGTCACGATGATCAGCGCCACCGACGGGCTCAGCACCTGCGCGGCGCGGACCGAGTCGAAGCTTCCCTGGCTGTTGGGTCCCGGCGCCACGGCCTGCCCGGGAGTCTGGTTCGGGCTGGGCTGCTGGCGGGGAGTCGGGCTGGAGCCGGGCTCGAGGCTGGGTGTGGGGCTGGTGACCGTGGGCGAGCCGGTCGTGGGCGGCGAGAACGAGCAGGCGCCGAGCGCGAACGGCAGCGCCGTCGTCAAGACGGCCGCCAGGACCCTCAGCCCCGCGATCAACCGTAGGTGTTCCAGCAGTAGAGGCGGTTGACCCAGGACGGCTCGGCACGCATTGCCGCGGCGAAGGCCTGGACGGAGGCGACGTAGTCGCTGTCGCGGTTGTAGTGGAGGAGGGCCCTTCCATAGTCGGCCGGGGCCCCGTTGCGGCGCAGGAACGTGGCTGCCGCTTCGATCGAGTCGTGGGGGCTCATGATGTCGCCTCCGCCACCGTACTCCTGCCAGGTGCTCGGCAGGAACTGCATGGGCCCCTGCGCGCCGGCGCTCGACGCGTGGCCGCTACGGCCGAAGGTGGATTCGATGTAGTTGATGGCGGCGAGGTACGTCCAGTCGATGCCGGTGCGGGCGCCCGCAGCGCGGTAGTAGCCGAGGAGGGCCTCCACCGGCTCTGCGTCCGCGAAGCGTTTGGTGCGCCGCACCCGCGCCAGGCTGAGGTCGGTGATCCCGGCCAGGCGCCACAGCGCCCTCACGCCGTCGACCGCCTGCGAAAGCCCGGCCTGGCGGCCGGCAGGCAGGCGGCGCAGGACGTCCTGCTCGAGCGTCGTATCGGCGGCCAGCGCGTAGACCGCGACCTGCTCGGTCCTCGCCGCGTCGCGGTACGCGTACTGGACGTCCGCGACCTGGAGGTCGTAGCGAAGCCGGTCTATGGGCACGGACGGTGCGCCGCCTGCCCGCAGCCGCACGGTCCGGGCGGTGGCCGAGACCATGGCGTCCTGAGCGGTCGCGATCCGCTTGACATGCTCCTGCGAGGTGCCGTTCTGGTCGGCCGCCAGCGGCGAGGACGCCGGCGTTGCCGTCAGGACGAGCGCTATCGCCAGGCCGCGCAGCAGGTGCCGCGGCCGGCTCGGCAGGCTGCGCAGCTACGCGGTGTCCAGCATCCTGGGCCGTTCCTCCTCGCCGTCGCGAGCGGGCGGCACCAGCTGTGCGTCCTCCGGGTAGGGGACGCTGGCGTCGGGCGGACGCAGTCCCACGGATTCCAGCAGACCGTCGACCTCGTCTCCGACCAGCTCGCCCTGAGCCATCAGGGCTTCCGCGGCGGTGTCTATGGACTCCCGGTTGGCGTACATCAGGCGCCAGTCGTCGATGAAGGCGGCCCCCATGACCTGCGCGACCACGCGGCGAGAGGACCCGCTCAGGATCGAGCCGTTGACCGTGGAACGCCCCAGCGCCGAGTCCCCGACCTCCTCCGCTCGCGAGATCAGGTATTCGCCCATGTTGGCGGCCTTCCGCGAGAGCTCGGGGTTGAGCTGGTCGGGGCCCATGCCCCAGACGCCGATCATCAGGCAGGCCAGGCGCGTGCTCTGGATCAGGTCCATGGTGACGCCGGAGGAGTTCTCCCCGTAGAAGACGCGTTCGGCCGAGAGGGCGCCCAGGATGGCGCGGAGGCGGCCCGCGCTCTGGGAGCGGAACTCGACGAACTGCTCCTCCTTGTCGATGTTGTAGTGGTGGCCCAGCGAGCCCGACCTCATCCGGATCGAGAGCCGGACCGAGCTCTTGTCGGGCTCGAAGAAGTGGGCGGCGACCGCATGGCCGAGCTCGTGCCGGGCGACCGCGACCTTGTCGCGCTCGCTGTACTCGACCGGTTCGGCCAGCCCGGACTCGATGTTGCCCATGGCCTCGCGCAGGTCCTGCCACCTGAAGAAGGTGCGCCCGTCCTCGAAGGCGTACATGAGGGCCAGCGAGAGCGCCTGCTCGATCATGGCCGGGGAGTACCCCTCGGTGATCCTGGCGACCTCCTCTCGGCGGGACGGCGAATCGAGCTCCGGATCGTGCGCCTTCACGTCGAAGTAGAGCTCGGCGATGTCCTTGCGGCCCTCGCGCGTCGGCATCCTGAAGGTGATCGTGCGACCGAACCGGCCGGGCCGGGTGACCGCCTCGTCGAGCACCTGCGGGCGGTTGGTGGCGCCGATGAAGAAGAGGTTGGTCCGGGGAGGCTTGAGGTGCGGGACGCGCAGCGAGGCGCGGCTGCCGTTGATGCGAATCTCCCGGGGCACGAAGAGGCCGTCGAGGGTGACGTTGACGGCGCGCCGGAAGAACTTCTTCATGAGTCCGGGGTTGTCCACGCCGTCCATCTGGACCAGCAGCATGTTGAGGCCCATCTGGCCGCCGCCGAACATGCCGCCCATGCCCCCCATTCCGCCACCGCCGCCGCCGCCCATGCCGGCGCGGCGCTGGCCGAGGGCGTCGAACTCGTCGATGAAGATGGTGCAGCCGCCCCAGCGCTTCGCCTTGCGCTTGGCGGCCCGGACCATCATCCAGACGGCCACCATGTCCATGCCGATGAACATCCCGGAGAAGGCTGCGCCCGAGGTGATGATGATCGGCGAGTGCAGAGTGGAGGCGATGCCCTTGGCGAGCATCGTCTTGCCGGTGCCTGGAGGCCCCACCATCAGCACGCCGCGCTCCCGCTTGCCACCGGCCCGGACGTAGTTCCGTCCGTGCTCGATCAGGCGAAGGATCCGCTGCATCTCGCTCACGGCCGACTTCTGGCCGCGGACGTCCTCCATCTTGACCTCGTAGTTGGCGTCGCCCGGGACCAGCGTCTGCCGGCCCATGCGGCCGAAGAGGATGAACGGACCGAAGAAGATCATGAACTGGGCGACGAAGAGGAGCCCGAACTGGGCGACCACCACGAGCCCCTGTGCCAGCAGGCCGGGCAGTCCGAGCAGTGTCTCTGCGGGGGAGAGACCGAGCAGGAAGAAAGACCCGCTGAGGTAGAGGCCGAGAGCGACGCCGAGGAACGTGATCCGCCGCCAGAAGATGTACCGGTTGGTCTCCAGCGTTCGCTTGTTCGTGTCCTCGTCGTCCGCGATGCGCTCTCGCAGGATCAGGGAACGGCGCATCCACGTGATCAGCCCGCGACAGAAGATGAGCACGGCGAGGGCGAAGAGCAGGGAGCCGACCAGGCCCCACTGCATCAGGATCATTCCGTATCCGAAAGCCGACAGGGACACCAGGGCCGCGAAGATCCAGAAGATAACCATGGCAGTACGGGCACTATACCCTCGCGAGTGCCGCCCGCCGGTTACGGAGTTGTAATCAGCGTTGCGTTGGAATCATGCCCGAGGGACGTGTCGCGAGGAAGAAGACCAGCCCCAGTCCGAGGCATACGACGAGGTCACCAGGACTGTAGGTCTCGCGAAAGACGCGGTCCAGGGGCGGTGGCAAGCGCAGCCAGTCTTCCAGCCATTCGAGGCGGGTGCCGGGCCCGGCGAGCACGTACTGCCCCCAAACCCCGCGCCTCACCAGCGCCGACGACGCGCCGCCCGCTGCGGCGCGGGCTACCGGCATCCGGCCGCCGTTGGCCAGGACGACGGCAAGGTTCAGCGCCAGCCCGATCGCTAACAGCCAGGAGCCGCGCAGCGCGTCGCGATGCCAGAGCGTCCAGGCGAGCAGGGCGGCGAGGGAGGCGGCAAACAGCAGGGGCGTGAGCGGCGAGGTCGCGAGCGGTCCCAGGACACCGATTAGCCGGACGATAACAGCGGCCAGGACGACGACGGGCCAGCGCAGGCGCAGCTCCGGCAGCCGTCGCAGGCTGCCGCCCGTGACCAGCCCGGCCAGGAGGCCCGCGACCGCCGCGGCCACCAGCAGCAGGGCGGAGGCCCTCTCTAGCTGCCGGCGGACAGGCGAGCGGCGGTCGCGGTCATCATCCGGAGCCCGGTGGAGAGCGCCGCCTCGTCGATGCGGAAGCCTGGAGAGTGGTGCGCCGGCGGGGGATCGGCGTCGGGCGGCCGGGCGCCGATCATGAAGTAGCAGCCCGGAATCCGGGTCAGGAACTCGGCCATGTCGTCGCTGACGGTCAGCGGCTGTCCCAGCACGCTGGCCCGGTCGCCGACGAGCTGCCGTCCCACCTCCAGGACCGTGGAGGTGACGTTGGGGTCGTTGAAGCAGGGGACGGTACCGTGCACCAGCTCCAGCTTCGAGCTGACCTGGAACTCCGTGTCCGCCTCCAGCATGAGGTCGCGAAGGCGCTGGAGCGCCTGCTCCCGAAGTTCCGGAGTGAAGGTGCGCACCGTGCCTCTGACCAGGACGTTCCGCGGCACGATGTTCCAGGCGCCGTCGGTCCGCACGTCGCCGGCCGTGCAGTGGCAGCTGGCACCCTCGTGCTCCAGCCCCTCGACTATCCCGTAGAGGCGCTCGAGGAGAAAGGCCTGGGCGGCCACGACGTTGCCGGCGCGCTTCATCATCCCGCCGTGGCCGCCGGGACCGCGGATCGAGATGTCGAAGAAGTCGGAGCCGCCCCAGAAGAGGCCGGGACGTGTGACGACGGCGCCGCTGGGCACCCAGGAGGCCATGTGCAGGCCGACCGTGACGTCCGGATGCCAGCGCTCGAGCAGGCCTCGCGCGATCATCTCCCGGGCGCCTTCGACGATCTCCTCGGCCGGCTGGAAGCAGAACAGGAAGCTTCCGGTCAGGCGCTCCAGGTTGGCTGCCAG
>JALYYF010000057.1 GCA_030946725.1 Candidatus Dormiibacterota bacterium | reverse complement strand
GCTCACGACCTCGATCATGTCCCCGGGCTTGAGCTGGGTGAGGCGCCAGAAAATGGCCGGCCCGATCGACTCCGCGTCCAGGTGACCGGAGAACACGGCGTTCCCGCCGGCTCCGGGCATCTTGGTGAAGCGGTACCAGGCCGCGTTCAGCGGGTGGTCCGGCGCCTCCATCTGGTTGTGGTTGTCGATCCCCTTGACCTCGATGGGCGCATCCACGTTGAGGCGCCGAATCAGGAGGCGCGACGGCACGAATGGCGCCTTGGCCAGGGCGATGGGTACCTCGGAAGGTGCGGCGGAGGGCGAGACCGGTACCGCCGAAGCGCTCGTCTGGCCGCTGACGTGGAGGCTCACCCGAGCCGGGGTGCGGGCGGCCGCGGCCCAGATGAAGACCCCCGACCCGATGACCAGCATCAGAGCCAGGCCGAGGCCGGCGAAGACCAGCTTGCTGCGGCTGGGCAGAGAGCGGAGCCTCTGCAAGTTCGCCGGCTCAGCCATGGCGGCGCTGGCTCCCCCGCCCGCTCAGCACTGCGCCAGCGCCGACGGGCAGAAGCAGGCCGATGACAAGGAACGCCGCCCAGACGGCGTCCGGGTGCTCGGGCCGGCCTGTTGAGGGCGGCGCCGGCACCGGCGCGGCCGCCACGCTGAGCTCGAAGGCTCCGATGTCGCAGCGCGGTCCCTGCGGCCGGCTCACGCCACGCTGGTCAGTGGCGGGTGGCGGGCAGGCCGGGTCCCCGGCGTCGAGTGCCGGACTGCCGCCCTGCAACGCGAGGGTCTGCGTTGGACCTCCGTTCGATGCCAGCGGCGCCAGCCCGGGCGCGGAATTCTGCTTGTCCCCCGTCGCGGTGAATGCGCAGTCGGCTGCGCCCTCGAGGTTGTAGCCCCCGGAGGTCACGGTTCCGAAGCAGTCCGGGGAGGACGGGGCCGTCGCCGAGTTGTTGGCCACGATGCTGTCGTGCGCGGTGAACGAACCGATGGTGTTCCAGACGCCGCCCCCGACGGCGGCGGTGTTATTGGCGATCGTGACCGACTCCAGGCTGACCGCGTCGGGCTTGCTGCGGCGAGGCGCGGTGCTCTTCTGAGCGCCGGCCGACTTTGGCTGGTCCGAAGCTTCAGACCGGGCGGCGGCAAGCTTGTCGAGCAGCGACCGCATAGCCGCGGAAGGTGGCGCGGAAGGACGCGTGCTCGCGGTCCCGCTGAACTGGTTTATGCCGCCCCCGCTGTCGGCGGAGTTTCCCGAGATGGTGTCGTTGGTCAGGGTCGCATTCCCGATCGACACCTGAAGGCCGCCGCCCGAGGTGGTGCCCTGGTTCCCGCTCAGGGTGCTTCCGTGGAGAGTCAGGCTGCTCTGGTCGACGAGGATGGCACCGCCACCGCTGGCGCTGCTGTTGCCGCTGAACGTGCTGTTCGAGACGTCAAGCTGGGCGGGGCCACCGATCCCGGTTCCCAATTCCAGAACACCGCCGCCGATGGAGGCGGCCTGGTTGCCGGTCACCGCCACGCCGTTCAGCGTGCATGCCCGGGGACCTCGATCGCTCCACCGTTGTTGGCGGTGTTGCCGGAGAAGACCGTGCCGTTCGCGGTCATGGTGCCGCCGGACGCCACATAGACGGCTCCTCCGAACTGCGCGGTGTTCTGGGAGAACGAGCCACCGTTCAAGGTAAGGCTGCCGTCGATGTCATAGATGGCTCCGCCATCGAACGCCGCCTGATTGCCGATGAACGAGACGTTGTTCGTGACCAGGGTGCCTCCGAGCAGCACCGCGCCCCCTGACGCCGCCGACCGTCGTCCGTGCTGAATGATCAGGTCCGTCAGGGTGACGGTGACGGTCGGATCGACGCTCAGGATCCCGACCTGGTTCTGGCCGTCCACCGTGGCCCGCCCACCGCCAGTGCTGGTGACGGTGGTGGAGACCTGCGGATGGAGCGCCCCGTAGGCGTTGCGCAGGAGGATCACGAAGTCGCCGGGCACCTGGACGGTCACTCCTTGAGTTCCGACCGTACTGGCCGTATCGACGGCAGCCCGGAGCGTGCAGGGGTGGTCGGGCAGCAAGACCGACTGGCAGGCGGCCCCGCTGCCCAGGAGCTTGGGCGAATCGACCTGGCTGTCGACCACGTACGTCGCCGCGGCGAGGGCAGGGCGCGCCGGCAGGCAGAGAACCACACAGAAGGCGGCGCTCAGGCCGAGCAGCGCGGCACGCGACGCTGAAGAGCGCCAACACGCGAGAGACAAGGTCCGACCTCCTGACAACACGAAACCCCCGCTGCCCACGAGGAAGGCCGGGCCCTTCAGGCCCACCCGGCAGCCATGCGCCCGAAGCAATAACAGCCCCGCGGCAGACGTGTCAAGGGCACACCGGGGAACCCGTCGAAGACCGCAGAATCGGAGCCGTGGATCAGCGTCCCGACGGCAGGGCCGGCCTCCATGCGATCGTCCAAGGTGACGTGCAGGGAGTCGGCTTTCGCTACTTCGTCCTCCGCCGCGCCCGCGCGTCGAGCCTGGTGGGTTGGGTCCGCAACCGGGCCGACGGCAGCGTCGAGTGCCTGGTCGTGGGACCCCGGCCAGACCTCGAACGGCTGCTGGACGACCTCCACAGAGGCCCCGGCCTGGCCGAGGTGGAGTCCGTCGACGTCGACTGGCGCCCTCCGGCGGACGACCTGCAGGGCTTCGAGGTCCGCGACTGACCGCCCTCGGCTAGGAGCGGACCGCCACGGCGACGGAGATCAGGACCATCAGCGCCAGGATCCCGGCCATGGCGGTGACCCGCAGCCAGGCCGCCTCGCCGTCGGGTGGGTGGCCGGTCACCGGCGGGGCGGGCAGCGAGACCGTGGCCGCGGAAACCGCCTCGAAGGCGCCGATGTCACAGCGTGCACCCTGCGGCCGGTTCACGCCGCGCTGGTCGGTACCCGGCGGTGGACAGGCCGGGTCTCCGGCGTCGATGGCCGGGCTGCCCGCGTTCAGCGCCATGGTGTTGGTCGGGCCCCCGTTGGCGGCCAGCGGGAGCAGCTGGGGGCTGGCCCCCTGCTTGTCCCCGGCAGCGGTGAACGCGCAGTCCGCCGCGCTCTCCAGGTTGTACCCGCTCGAGGTGAACGATCCCAGGCAGTTCGGCTGGCCGGAGGTCCCGAGGTTGCCGGCGGCGATGCTGTCGTGGACGGTGAAGGCGAGGCCCCGCGCGTTGGAGATGCCGCCGCCGGCGGCTGCCGAGTTGCCTGAGAGGGTCACCGAGGTCATCGTCACGTCGTCAGGCGTCGCCTTCCGGGAGGCTGTCGACGGCCTGACCGTCTGGGGAACCGCAGTCGTGGGCAGGCCGTAGCGGGCCAGCGTCGCGCGCACCGATTGCGACTCCTTCTCCAGCAGCGCCGCCGGGTTGCGTGGCCGAGCCAGCCCCCGGGTGGGAGCGACCCCGAGAGCCTCCTGGACGATGCCTCCCCCGCTGAACCGGGGGGCGGTGTTGCCGCTCAGCGTGTCGTTGACCAGAGAGACCGTGCTGGTGATGGCGGCGATGCCCCCTCCTGCGCCCTGATCGGTGCTGTTGCCGTTGAGCGTGCTGCCGCTCAGCGTCAGGGTTGCGGCCACCGTCGCGATCCCGCCGCCGTCGCCCAGGCTCGAGTTGCCGCTGAGCGTGCTGGAGGCGATGTTCGCGCTGGCCGGGCCGAGCGTGCCGTCGACCACCAGTCCCCCGCCGCCGTCGACTGCTGTGTTGTCCGTGATCTTGGCGCCGGTCAGCGTCGCGGCCCCACCGATGAAGACGGCGCCGCCGACCAGGCTGGCCGAATTCCGCGCGAAGGTGGTGCCGGCCACCGTGAGCTGGTTCAAGGCGACCAGACCTCCGCCGCTGCCCGCAGACTCGACGTTGTCGGACACCGAGCCACCGTTCAATGTCAGGGGGGCGTTGGCGGAGTAGATGCCACCCCCGCCGGCGTTGCCGGTCACTTTGGTGTCGTTCAGAGTGGTTGTCCCCCCCACGATCATGCCTCCGTCGAAGTTCCCGCTCACCGTGCTGCCGTTGCTGATCAGCGTGCCGCTGCTGAAGACGGCGTGGTTGAGGTGGTTGCCGGTCACCGTGACGCCGTTCAGGGTCAGCTGGCGCCCCACGTCGATGAGCGCCCCTCCGTTGCCGTTCTGCAGGGTCAGTCCGGTGAGCGTCACGGGGTCCTGACTGCTGTTGTGGAGAATCGACAGCGCGTTGCCGCCGTCGATCTTGGCGCTTCCCGCGCCGGTCGACCGGACCGTCATGCCGACCTGTATGGGAAGGGTGCCGTTGCCCGCATTGAGAGCGATGGTGCCCAGGGCCGCCGGCACGTCGATGGTGGCGCCGGTCCCCACGAAGTTGGCCGTCTGCAGCGCCGCCCGCAGCGTGCAGGGGTTGCCCGGCGCGGTGGACTGGCAGGCCGGGCCGCTGGCGCCGGACTTGGGAAAGTCGAGGTTGCTGTCCACCGTGTAGGCCGGGGCCGCAAGGGTGGCGACGGGCTGCGTCGCGAACGGGATCGTGGCGGCCAGCACCGCGCAGGTCCGAAGCGCTCGAGCGAGCGGCAGGCAACGACGTACGTCGGACAAGGCGCGACCTCCTGACCTTCCCGGTTGAGCGAACCCCCGCTGCCGCAGCCGAGGGCCGGCCTCGCCCGTGCCCTACCCCGACAGCCGTGCCGCCGAAGCAATATCAGCCATGGCTGGGGCTGTCAAGGGCGAGATGACCCAGCCCGAACGGCGAGCCGAGCGCGGCGGACGGAGCACGTGACACGGCGACGGGGCGAGAATTGAGCGCTTGGATGGACCGGTTGTTGCTGGAAGGAATGACCTTCTTCGGCCGACATGGAGCGCTCCTGGCCGAGCGGGAGCTGGGCGCCCGCTTCAGCGTCGACGTGGCCCTGGAGGCTGACCTGGCCGTCGCTGGCCGCAGCGACCGCCTGGAGGACACCGTCGACTACGTGCGCGCCTACGCCGTGGTCAAGGAGGTGGTCGAGGGGGAGCCCTGCCGGCTCCTGGAGGCGGTGGCCGAGCGGATCGCCAGCGGCCTGCTCCAACTGGAGGGAGTTCGCCGGGCCACGGTCAGCGTCCGCAAGCGGCCACCGCTGGAGGGCGAGTTCCGCGCTTTCGGCGTCGAGGTGACGAGGCCGTCGTGAGGATCGCCTTCTTCGACTGCCCCTCCGGCATATCCGGCGACATGGCGCTCGGCGCGCTGCTCGACGCGGGTGCCGAGAGGGCGCTCCTCGACGCCGCCGTGGAGGCTCTGGGCCTGGCCGGCGAGGTCCGCCTCGAGACCCGGAGGGAGGAGCGCGGCCACCTTGGCGGCCTCCGGGTGCTGGTCCACTGTGGCGAGGGCCCGTCACGGACGCTCCCCGAGCTGGAGAGTCGGGTGGCCGAAGCCGACCTGCCGCCCGCGGTTCGGGCGCAGGCGCTGGACGCGCTGGGCCGGCTGGGCCGAGCCGAGTCCGCGGTCCACGGCCTGCCCCCAGAGCGGCTGCACCTGCACGAGCTGGGTGGAGCGGACACACTGGTCGACCTGGTCGGCTCCTTCTGGCTCCTCCACTCACTGGAGGTGGACTCGGTTCACGCCTCCGCCCTCCCCGCCCCGGGCGGCCGCTTCACCGCCCCGGGCACGCTGCGCGTGCTGGCGGGGACCGGCGCCGTCCTGGAGCCGGACGAGCGCCGAACCGAGCTGGTCACCCCGACCGGGGCGGCCATCCTGGCCACCGTCGCGCGCTTCCAGCGGCCGCGGCTCACCCTCGAGCGGGTTGGCTACGGTCTGGGCGCACGCCCCGACCCTGGGAACGCCCTCGCCCTCTGGCTCGGGCAAGCGGTCGAGGAGACGGCCAGCGTGACCGTGGTGGAGGCCAACCTGGACGACATGGCACCCAACCTGCTGGCCGCGCTGGCCGAGGACCTGCTGGAGGCGGGTGCCCTCGACGTCTCCCTGACCCCCACGCTGATGAAGAAGGGGCGGCCCGGTCACCTCCTGGCGGTGCTGGCTGAGCCCGAGCGGGCGCAGGAGCTGGCGCGTATGGTCCTGGTCCGCAGCACCACGCTGGGCGTGCGTCTCACGCCCGGCACCAGGATGGTCGCCGGACGCCGCTTCATCGAGGTGGAGACCGGCCGCGGCAGGGTCCGGGTGAAGGTCAAGGAGCTGGAGGGCAGGGCAGTCGACGTAGCCCCCGAGTACGAGGACTGCCGCCGGCTGGGCGGCGACATATCAACCGTTATGCGGCTGGCGGCCGAGGCCGCGCGCCGGGAGCTTGGACTGTGATCACGCTGGATGGAAAGCGCTCGGCGGCGCGCGTGCTGGAGGAAGTGCGAGAGGGTGTCGAGCGCCGGGTCGCTGAGGGCAAGCCGCGGCCGCACCTGGCAGTCGTCCTGGTCGGCCACGACCCGGCTTCCGAGACCTACGTGCGGCACAAGCACCGCGACGCCGAGCAGGTCGGCATCAGCTCGGCCGACCACCGCCTCGCGGAGACGGCGACCACGGCCGAGGTTCTGGAGGTGGTGCGCCGGCTGAACGCCGACGCGGACGTAAGCGGGATCCTCGTCCAGACGCCGCTCCCCCCGCAGGTCGACACCTCCGCAGCCGTGGAGGCGGTCGACTCCGCGCGCGACGTCGACGGCCTGCATCCGGTGAGCCTGGGCCGGCTGCTGCGCGGTGAAGAGGGGCTCGTCGGCTGCACGCCCGCCGGCGTCATCCGGCTGCTGGACGACTACGGAGTCGAGATCGAGGGGCGACGCGCGGTGGTGCTCGGACGCAGCAACATCGTGGGCAAGCCGGCCGCCGTGCTGCTGCTGCACCGCAACGCCACCGTGACCATCTGCCACTCGCGGACGCGGGAGATCTCGACGATCACGCGTGAGGCGGACATCCTGGTCGCGGCAATCCGCTCGACCGCCTTCGTCACTCCGCAGATGGTCAAGGAGGGGGCGGCGGTGGTCGACGTGGGGATCAACCCGGTGGACGGGCGGCTGCGCGGTGACGTGGATCCGGCCGTGGCCGAGAAGGCGGGTTGGATGACACCGGTGCCCGGCGGCGTCGGACCGATGACACGAGCAATGTTGATGTGGAACACGCTGAAGGCCGAGCAGCAGCGCCGTCCCTGACCTTTCAGGAGGCACTCGACTACATCACCGGGCTTGGACGGTTCGGAATCAAGCTCGGGTTGGAACGCATGCGCGCGATCCTGGCGGAGCTCGGACATCCGGAGCTGGGACGGCGCGGCGTGCACGTGGCCGGCACCAACGGTAAGGGCTCCACGACCGCGTTCCTGGAGGCCATCCTCCAGGCCCGCGGGCTCCACGTCGGCATGATGCCCAGCCCCCACCTGCGCTCCTACACAGAGCGTGTGCGGCGAGACGGCCGGCCGATCTCGGAAGCCGACTTCGCGGCGGCGGTCACCGACCTCCGGCCCCGGCTGGAGCGAGTCCGCCAGCAGCTGGGCGAGCCCACCGAGTTCGAGATACTCACCGCCCTGGCGCTGGACTGGCTGGCGCCCCGGACCGACCGCCTGGTGATCGAGGTCGGGATGGGCGGCCGGCTCGACTCGACGAACGTCCTCGACCTCGGCGTGGCCGTGATCACCAACGTGACGTTCGACCACCGGCAGCACCTGGGCGACACCATCGCGGAGATCGCCGCAGAGAAGGCCGGCATCGTCAAGCCCGGGTCGGTGGTCATCACCGGCGCCGAGGGTGAGGCGCTGCGCGTCGTCGAGCGAGCGGCCGCGAGCGCGGGCGCGGCGGCGCTGTGGCGGCTCGGCAACGAGGTGCGGCTGGAGGCACGCAGCCTCGGCTGGGAGGGCAGCGAGATCGACCTGGAGGGGCCAGGATTCTCCTATTCCGGCCTTCGGATCGAGATGCTGGGCTCGTTCCAGGCGCCCAACGCGGCGCTCGCGGTGGCGGCCGCGCATGCGCTCGGGGACGCCACCCCGGAGGCTGTCGGTTGGGGGCTGGAGGCGGCCCGCTGGCCCGGCCGCCTGGAGCTGGCCGGCTCCGGTGAGCGGGTGCTTATCGACGGCGCGCACAACCAGGACGGCTTGCGCAAGCTGGGCCAGAGCGTGCGGGGCCTGGTCGGGGACGCTCCGCTGGTGGTCGTCTTCGGGGCCATGGCCGACAAGGACGTGAGCTTCATGCTCACCGAGCTGCGCGCCATGGAGCCTCGAACCGTTGTGTTCACGGCCGCCTCCAGCGCCGGTGCGCGGGCGGCGGCACCCGCCCAGCTGGCCGCCGGTTGGGGTGCCGGCGCGGAGGTGATGGCGGATGCGCGGGAGGCTCTGAGGTGCGCCCGGGAGTTGGCCGGCCGGGATGGCTGGGTCCTTGTCTGCGGCTCCATCTACCTCGTCGGCGAGCTGCGGGAGCCCTCCTGAGACGTGGCCCGCCGCCCTGTAAAGATCGCGCCGCTGGGGGACGCCGCACTCCTGGCCGAGCTGGGGCAGAAGGTCGACACCGCCTTGAACACCCGCGCGCTGGCGCTGGCCGCCGCCCTCGGTAAGCGCCGCGATGTGCGGGAGGCGGTCGCCGGCTACGGCAGCGTGGCGGTCCACTACGACCCCGAGCAGGTCACCTACAAGGGGCTGTCCTCGGTGATCCAGAAGCTCGTCCAGTCGAAGCCCCCGCCGGCGCCACACGGGCGGCTCCACAGGATCCCGGTCGAGTACGACGGCCCCGACCTGGAGGAGGTGGCCCACCAGGTTGGGGTCGACAGGGACGAGATCGTGCGGCTGCACACACAGCCGATCTACCGCTGCTTCATGATCGGCTTCGTCCCGGGCTGGGCCTACCTGGGCCCCCTCCCGGAGAAGCTGCGGCTGCCCCGGCGCCGGGTGCCGCGGACCCACGTCCCGGCCGGATCGGTGGCCATGGCGGGTGCGCAGACCGGGGTCTACCCACTTCCCACGCCGGGAGGGTGGCACCTGATCGGGCACACCTCGGTCAAGCTCTTCCTGCCCAATTCAGACCCGCCGACCCTGCTCCGGACAGGGGACCGGGTGAAGTTCTTCCCGGCGTGACTGATCCTTCGCCGCCTGCGGCCCCGCTCCTGCGCGTGGAAGACCCCGGGCCTTTCAGCCTCATGCAGGACCTGGGCCGGGCGGGGCGCCGGGCGGCGGGCGTGACGCCTTCGGGGGCGATGGACCGGTTCGCCCTCGCAGCGGCCAACCTGCTGGTCGGCAACCCGGAGGGCGCCCCGGGCCTGGAGTGCGCGCTGGCCGGACCGTCTCTGGTCGCCCTGTCGAGCTGCGTGGTCGCGGTTGCGGGGGCCGACTTCCAGCCCACTCTGAACGGCGAGCCGGTGCCGTCGTGGACCAGCCTCTTCCTGGCCGAAGGCGACCGCCTCGGCTTCCGCGGCCGCCTCGGCGGCGCCCGCATCTACATCGCGGTCGCCGGCGGCATCGCGGGAGAGCGCTGGCTCGGCTCGCTGGCGACCTACCTGCTGGTGGGGCGAGGCGGCCTCCACGGGCGGGCGTTGAAGGCCGGGGACGAGCTCTTCCCGGCCGGTCAGGTACCGCGCCCGGCGGTGGCCGGCCAGACGCTTCCCGAAGCGTCCCGCCCTCGCTATGCCGCGGAACCGGAGCTGTTCGCGATAGCGGGACCCCACGTTCGCCGGCTCTCCACGGTGTCGCGCCGAGTCTTCTACCGCGAGCAGTGGACAGTGAGCCGCGACGCCGATCGCATGGGCTACCGGCTGGACGGCCCGGAGCTGGAGATCGAGGGCCCCGACCTCATCTCGTTCGGTCTGGCGCTTGGCTGCGTCCAGGTGCCGCCGGCGGGTCAGCCGA
>JALYYF010000050.1 GCA_030946725.1 Candidatus Dormiibacterota bacterium | reverse complement strand
CATCAAGGTCGCGAGCATCGACACCGGGCAGGACCAGAGGGACCAGCACCTTCGCTCGGCGGACTTCTTCGACGTCGAGCGCTACGCCGAGATGACCTTCACCAGCACCGGCGTCGAGTCCCGAGGTCAGAATCGCTACCGGGTCACCGGCGACCTGACGATCAAGGAGCAGACGAGGCCGATCGACCTGGACGTCGAGGTCGAGGAGCGCTTTGCGGATCCTTTCGGCAACGAACGGGTCGGCGTGACGGCCACCGGGAAGCTCAACCGCAAGGACTGGGGGCTCACCTGGAACCAGGTCCTCGAAGCGGGCCGCCTGCTGGTCGGTAACGACATCAAGCTGGAGATCGAAACCGCGCTGATCAGGAAGGTCGCCGCCGAGGCCACAGCCGCCAGCTGACGTCCGCCGGGCCGCGTGCCCGCTAACCTGGGGGCGTCGCAACCACAGCCGCCTGCCGCAGGGTCGCGGCGCCCCTCGTCGCCGCCGCGGTCGGAGCGCTCCTGCTCGCGGCCTGCGCCGGCAACGGAGGGCCACCCGCCGCCAGGAGCTCTCCGCCGCCTTCCCCCAGTCCCTCTCCGAGGCCCGCGACAAACCGCAGCCAGCTCAGCGCCGAGGTCAGCGTCCGGGCCAGCAGCGGGATCTTCGTCGGCGGGGACGACCACGTCAGCCTGGTCGTCCAGAACACCGGTCGGGACATCGGCCGGCTGGGAATCGACATGGGCCTGCAGGACGACTGGGTCGCCCACCACACGATGGCGATGGGTACTTCTCCGCGCTGCCGGCTGGACGCAGGCATCCGCGGTTTCGACTGTGGCCCCATCCAATCCGGTGACAGCGCCGCCATGGTGCTGCGGGCGACGCCGGACGATCCTGGCGGCTTCCGCTACCGGCTGGCCTTCTACGATCTCACTTGGGCTCAGGAGCCGATCAAGCGCACCGACGGCGCCGCGCTGGTCGTGAGTTTTGAGGAGACGGTCGTCCCGCTCAGGACTTAACAGGCGCTGTGGCGCTCCGCGGGCCGGACAGGGATCATTGAGACATGGTCTCCCGAGCCATCTGGCGGGGCGCGATCAGCTTCGGGTTGGTCAACATCGCCGTACGTCTCTACCCTGCGACCCGCCATCTGGACGTGCGCTTTCGCGAGCTCGACCGGGCCACCGGGCAGCGGCTCAGGCACCAGAGGGTCCGCGTCGATCTCCTCGGGCAGGATGCCGGTGGGCAGGCGTTCGCTGCGCCGGCTGATGCCGAACCAGGGCCGGCTCCTCGATCGTCCGCCGGCGAGTCCCGGCAGGCGCCAGCGGGCTCCGGGCGTGACCGCGAAGACTGGCCGACGCCCGCTCGACCTGAGGCGCCCGAGCCCCCGGTCCGGGCCGGCGAGGTGATCAAGGGCTTCGAGTTCGAGCCTGACCGCTTCGTCACCGTCAGCCCCGCCGAGCTGGAGTCGCTGGCGCCCGAGCGCAGCCGGGCCATCGACATCGAGCAGTTCGTGGGCGCCGCAGACGTCGACCCGATCTATTTCGATACCAGCTACTACCTCGTCCCTGACCTGGCCAACGTGCGCTCCTTCGCGGTCCTGCTCGAAGGGATGCGCGAGACCGGCCGGCTCGGCCTCGGCTGGATCGTGCTGCGCCGCAAGCGGCACCTGGCCGCGCTGCGGGAGCATGGCGGCCTCATGGTCCTGACCACGATGTTCCACGCGGACGAGGTGCTGCCGGCGCAGCCGCTCGAGCCTCCGCTGCCACGAGACCTCAGTCCGCGAGAGAGGGACATGGCGCGGCTCTTGATCGAGACCCTGAGCGGTCCTTTCGAGCCCGAACGCTATCGCGACCAGTACCGCGAGCGGCTGCTCGGTCTCCTCGAGGAGCGGGCGTCCCCGAAGCGGACGCCGGTCGACGAACCTGAGCCCTCCAGCTCACCCATGGGCGTCGAGGAACTGATGGCGGCCCTCCAGGCCAGCGTTGAGCAGGCCCGCCGCCAGAAGGCCGAGAAGTCCGCGCCCGGACCTCGGGCCGCCGGCCGACGCCGGCGCGGAGCTTGATCGCCGCCGGAGCCGCCGTGACCCGGCCGAACTCCGGGCGGCCGGATCACGGTCGACGGTCGGCTAGGGCTTCTCGCGCTCGGCCAGCTCTTCGGCCTTCCGCTTGGCCTCCGCGATCCGATCGTCGATCACCGCAGAACCGGGTTCGCTCTGCGCCTGCTCCTCATCCGCGCTCTGAGTCTCGGGGTCGTAGTCCCGGCGCTCGTCGCCGACCACCTCGGGGCGCGTGTCTTCTTGCCGCCTTTCGTCGCCGCTTACCGTCGGATCCTCTTCTGACAAGTCAAGCCTCCTCAGTGCCACCGCTGTTGCGGGTGTGGGCTGCATGCCCAGCTACATGAATTCTGGCATCCATAGCCTCAGCATCGAGGTCACTCATGCCCGCCGCTGAGCCGGTCGGCCGGCTGGGCACGCGCGCCCTGAATCGCGCCCTGCTGTCGAGGCAGGGGCTGCTTCAGCCGCTCGACCTCTCACCTGTGGAGGGGGTCGAGGCGATCGGCGCCGTGCAGGCTCAGTACTGGCCGGCGGTCGCGGTAGCTCTCTGGTCACGCCTGCGCAGCTTCGAGCTGGAGGGGCTGCAGAAGGCCTTCGAACAGCGGCGGCTGGTGGTAGGCAACCTTCTTCGGGGGACGCTGCACGTGGCCAGCGCCAGCCAGTACCCGACCTACGGACGGGTGGTCGCGGACTCTGGACTGAACGACTGGCGCCGGACCGGGGCCCAGCAGCCGCTGGACCTGGAGCCGCTGCGCGCCGAGCTAGCAAGCTTTGCCGGGTCGGCGCCGCGGACGGCGGAGGAGATCGTCCAGCGCATCGAAGCCTGGATCGCGGGGCAGGGACTTCTC
>JALYYF010000025.1 GCA_030946725.1 Candidatus Dormiibacterota bacterium | reverse complement strand
TCCCGCGGTGCCAGCCAGAAGGAGATCCAGACCGCCTTCAGGAAGCTCGCGCGCAAGCTCCACCCGGACGTGAACCCCGGCGACAAGCAGGCGGAGGAGCGCTTCAAGGAGGTCTCTCAGGCTCACGACGTGCTCTCCGACCCGGAGAAGCGAAAGCTCTACGACCGCTTCGGCTCGGACTGGCACTCGGCGGCAGCGGCCGGGATCGATCCGGATGCGCCGGGACCGCGGCAGGGGTTTGGCGGACCGGGAACCCAGTACCAGACCATCGACCCGCAGGAGTTCGAAGATCTGCTCCGCGGCGCGCGTGTCGACGGGGCGGGCGCGGGCCTGGGTGACATCTTCGGCTCGATCTTCGGCGGCCGCGGCGGAGCCGGCGCCCGGCCTCGCGAGGCCGAAGCCGAGGGAACGGTGGACATCACCCTGCGGGAGGCCTACACGGGCACTTCGCGCCAGGTTGAACTGCCAGGGGGACGCAGGATCGAGCTGAAGGTGCCGGCCGGCGTGGTGGACGGAACCGTCCTCCGGGTGCCTGGACTGCGGGCGAGGGTTCAGATCGCGGCGGATCCCACCTTCGAGCGCGACGGCAAGGACCTCCGGGTGGCGGTGCCGGTGCCGTTGAAGACCGCGATGCTGGGCGGGGAGGTCGACGTGCCGACGCTGAAGGGAGGGCGCGTCCAGCTCAACGTGCCGCCCGAGACCCAGAACGGAACCCGTCTGCGCCTGCGCGGGCTGGGCATGCCCGACACCAGGGGCGAGCAGCCGGGAGACCTCTACGCCGAGGTGAAAGTTCGGCTTCCGCTGCCGATGGACGAGCGGACGCGCAAATGGGCCGAGGGCCTCTAGCACCCGGCTGACCGCTCCCTGCTGGAGCCTTTCTGGAATGCTGTCGCCGCCCGAGGCCGATCTGGAGGCTAAGTTCCGTCAACCCTCGACGAATCCTCCCATCGACGGGCGGACGGCGTTGCGGTCACGGCAGTGGATCATCTGGCACGTGCTGGAGCACGACAGGCGACGAGCAGGGCCCGCCGCTGACGTCCTTGCCCCAAGAACCGATGCTAGCTTCGAGGAGCACGGCACCACAGTGGAATTTCCCTCCCCCTCGCGGGGAGGGTAGGGAGGGGGTTCTGTTGGACGTCTTCCGAATGCTCATGAGGCACCCCCGAATCCATTTGATTTGGACCCCCTCCCTGACCCTCCCCACAAGGGGGAGGGAGATGACGCCACGGCGGTTCGGGGGGGCTGTTAGTTTTGCGGCGTGACCGATGAGAGTGGCTGAGCCGGCGCAGCCGGTGCCGGAGCAACCGGAGGAGAGCGCGCCGAGCCGCCTGGGTTCGCCGGTCGTCAACTCCCGGCGGCTGCTCCTGCCACTGGTCTTCGTCTCAGGCATGGCCTCGCTTGCGGTCGAGTTCGGCGCCTCGCGCCTGCTGGCGCCGTACTTCGGAACCAGCCTCTACGTCTGGGGCGTCCTCATCGGCCTCGTCCTCATCTACCTGAGCATCGGCTACGTCATCGGCGGCCGCCTGGCCGACCGGCGTCCGAGCGCCGACCTCCTCTTCCAGCTCACCGCCTGGGCGGGCCTCTGGATCGGCCTCATCCCGCTGGTCTCCTACCCGATCCTCCTGCAGTCGCAGAAGGGCTTCGCCAGCCTGTCGGCGGGCCTGGTGCTGGGGACGCTGCTCGCCGTCCTCGCCCTCTTCGCGGTCCCCGTCATCCTGCTCGGCTGCGTATCCCCGTTCGCCATCCGGCTCCTTCTCCGATCGGTCGGCACCGGCGGCAACACCGCGGGTGCCGTGTACGCGCTGAGCACGGCCGGCAGCATCCTGGGCACGTTTCTGCCCGCCTTCTGGTTGATCCCCACGTACGGCACCCGCCCGACGCTGGTCATCTTCAGCGTCGCCCTGCTCCTTCTCTCAGTCGTCGGCCTGTGGCCGCGCCGGCGGATCTTCGCCATCTTCCTGGTCGCCGTGCTGGCGGGCGCGGCAGTGCTGCCGCCAGGCATCAAGCCCCCTGAGCAGGGCCGGCTGCTCTACGAAAAGGAGTCCGCCTACAACTACATCCAGGTGGTCCAGGCGGGGACCAGGACCGAGCTCATCCTGAATGAGGGACAGGCGATCCACTCGATCTACGACAGCGCCTCCCTGACCACGGGCGGTCCCTGGGACTACTTCACGCTCGGCTCCTACTTCCGCCCGGCACAGCAGAGCGACCCCGTGCCGAGGAAGGTCGCCATCCTGGGCCTGGCCGGAGGCACGTCGGCCCGCCAGCTGACGGCCGCCTACGGTCGCTCGGTGGACATCACGGGCGTGGAGATCGACCCGGACATCGTCGACGTGGCCCATCGGTACTTCCATCTCGACGAGCCGAACGTCCACCCGGTCGTCCAGGACGCGCGCTACTGGCTGGCCACCGACGACCATCGATACGACATGATCGCGCTGGACGCCTACCGCCAGCCCTACATCCCGTTCCACCTGACGACCAGGGAGTTCTTCCAGCTCGTACGGGGCCACCTGAACCCGGGCGGCTCCGCGGTGGTCAACGCGGGGCGGACCGCTACCGACTACCGGCTGGTGGCGGCGCTCGCCAGCACCATGGCCGCGGTCTTCAAGAACGTCTACCTGGTCGACGTGCCGGCCTTCAGCAACACCCTGGTCTACGGCACCACCGAACCGACCAGCCTGGACGACGTGCGCCACAACCTGGGGCTGGCGAAAGAACCGCTGATCCAGACGCTGGCCGCCAGCGCCGAGGGCGACGGAGGCCTCAGGGTGTCGAGCTATCACGGCCAGGTCTTCACCGACGACCTGGCGCCGGTGGAGCGACTGATCGACCAGATAATCCTGGGCTACATACAGAACCAGGGCCGCTGACGGGCTAACCCAGGGCGCGTTCCGGGTCGACGCAGAGGAGGCGGACGCGACCCAGGGCCACCAGGTGCTCGTGCTCGTCCCAGATCGAGGCTTCCCAGACCTGGGTGGTCCGCCCGCGAGTGATCGGCCTGGCTTCGGCGTGCAGCCGCCCCGAGCGCACGGCGCGGATGAACGAGGTGCTGTTCTCCAGCCCTACGACCCGCCGCGGGCGGGCGGCCAGGGCCGCGCCGAGAGAGGCGAGGGTCTCGACGACGCCCGAGTGCACGCCGCCGTGGACGATGCCGTAGCCCTGGTGGTGCTTTTCCGAGACCTCCCACTCGCAGGTGACCCGGTCCCCGCTGGCCTCGAGGATCCTTATCCCCATCTCCCTGACCCAGCCGCTGGGCAGGCTGTTGATGAAGCTGACCGGGTCCTGCAGCGAGTCGGCGTCGTCACCCACCGCCTAAACGTAAACGAAGGCCCGGTCCCCAATCGGACCGGGCCTCACGTCTCCGTTCACGAACAGATTGCCTCGCGGAGCTTCCCACCTCCGACTCCGGGAGCCGGTCAGGGATATCGGCAGCGTCTAGAGGTCACCCTCCGACACTCCCGGCGGGCAAACGAGGCGGTTGGCTCCACGACTAGGTTGGTCCAACTTGCGCCTCACCTCCTTTGCCTCACGGGCGGTGGACTCGGACCAGGCGGAAGCGCGGTTCCTCATGGGCCGGCAATCCGAGTATAGACTCCAGCGGGTGATGTCCTCCCGATACGTGGCTGTCTGCGGTGCTTCGGAGCCGGATCCGACGCAGAGGCGGCTCGCCAGGGAGGTCGGAAGGCTGCTCGCCGAAGCGGGGGCGGTGGTCCTCTGCGGCGGGCTCGGCGGGGTCATGGAAGCCGTCGGCGAGGGCGCCGCCTCGGTCGGGGGCACCGTGGTCGGGCTGCTTCCGGGCCCGGATCGCTCCGCGGGCAACCCCCATCTCACGCTGGCGCTGGCGACCGGGCTCGGCGAGGCGCGCAATGCCGTGCTGGCCTGCGCGGCCGACAGCGTGATCGCGATCGGCAGGGGATGGGGCACGCTGAGTGAGATCGCGCTCGCGCGCAAGCGGGGGCGCGAGGTGGTCTCCCTCGACAGCTGGCAGGTGGAAGGGATACCCACGGCGGGCTCCCCGGAGGAGGCGGTGAGGGCCGCGCTTGGGGGCGGGTGAACTCCCCGGCCGGCGAGTGGAGCGGACGGGCCCCCGGGCGCGTCAACCTGATCGGTGAGCACATCGACTACCTTGGCGGCCCGGTGCTGCCCGCCGCCGTCGACCGCTTCACCAGCGTGAGAGGGCGTCCCGCGGCGGAGTGGAGCGTCGAGAGCGAGGTCGCCGGTGGTCTGGCCTACGCCCGGGCGATCGGCGAGGAGCTGCGTGCGGAACCGCAGGCGCTGGAGGTCACCTCCGAGGTGCGGCCCGGCGCGGGCCTGAGCTCATCGGCCGCCCTGCTGGTCGCCGTCGCCGCCGGGCTGCGTCCCGGCCTGGATGGCGTCGCCGCGGCGCTGGCCAGTCAGCGGGCCGAGCAGCGGGCGACCGGCGTCCAGGTCGGCGTGATGGACCAGTTCGCCTCCGCCCTCGGCCGTGCGGGGCACGCGCTGCTCCTGGACTGCTCCACGCTGCGCCACCGTGTGGTGCCCTTCCCGGAGGACCTGGTCATCGCGGTGCTCGACTCGGGCGTGCATCGCTCCCTCGCCGATACGCCCTACAACCAGCGCCGGGCTGAGGCCGAGTCGGGGATGCCCAGGCGCCGCCGCCATGTCGATTCCGAGATCGAACGGGTGCACGCCTTCGTCTCCGCGCTGGAGTCCGGCGACCGGCAGCGGTTGGGACCGCTTCTGAAGGCTTCCCACGTCAGCCTCCGCGACGACTTCGAGGCCTCGACGCCGGCGGTGGACGCCCTGGTGGAGCGGGCCTGGGCAGCTCCCGGCTGTCTCGGCGCGCGGCAGATGGGGGGCGGCTTCGGAGGCAGCGTGCTCGCCCTGCTGGCAGAGGGCGCCGAGACGCGCTTCCAGGAGAGCCTCAGCGAGGTCCCGGTCATCTTCTGCAAGACCGCCGACGGGGCCTTCGTCGGGGCGGACGGCGGCCACCGATGAGGTCGGTGAACGACTGCCTCTCGCTTCCCTTCCGGCAGGGCTCAGGCGGAATCCGGGCCTTGGGCGCCTGGGAAGGCCTCTGGATGTCTCTGGGCGAGGGCGAGGCCGAAGGCCTGCACTCTGGTCGTGGGGAGGGCTGGGAGCCCATCACCGTGCCGGAGCAGCAGGCGGCCTGCGCCGGTCGCTCCGCTCTCTGGTACCGAACGCGGTTTCCGCGGCCGGACCACAACGGGCGCGTGATGCTCCGCCTCGGGGGGGCCTTTCTGGCCACCAACGTCTGGCTCAACGGCCGCCTGCTCGGCTCCCACTACGGCTACTTCGCTCCCTTCGGTTTCGACGTCACCTCGCAGCTGCGCGACCAGAACCTGCTGGTGATCTGCTGCGAGTCGCCGATCGAGACCGACCTCTCGCGAAAGCGGCACGTGATGGGCGTGTTCAACGACGGCGACAGCCGGCCCTATCCGAGCTCGGCCTGGTTCAGCCTCCCCGAGGAGTTCCAGTGGGAGGTACCGGTCGGGCTCTGGCGTCCCGTCGAGCTGGAGTACCTGGGAGCGGTGGCGCTGGACTGGGTGCGGCTCCTGCCTCGCCTGGAAGCCGGCGACGCCGGCAGGCTGGAGATCGAAGCGCGGATGCGCAACCTGGACGGCCGCGAGATGGCGGGCGAGGTGCTGGTGGAGATCACCGGCCCGGACCTGGCACCGCTCCGGCTCAGGCGCCAGTTCCGGGTGGCGGGCGGAGCCGAGCAAACGGCCTCCATGACGCTCAGCGTCACGGGCGCCCGCCGCTGGTCACCCTGGCGGACCGGGGAGCCCAACCTCTACCGTTGCACGACCACGGTCACCGTGGCGGGCAGGGAGTCCTCGAAGGTCGAGGACACCTTCGGTTTCAGGGACGCTCTGGTGCATGCCGGCCATGACGGCTGGAGCGTGACCGTCAACGGGCAGCCAATCTTCTTGAGGGGCGCCAACTACACGCCCGGAATCCGGCTCGACCAGCTCACCGAGGAGCTCTTCGACAACGACCTGAGGCTGGCCCGGGAAGCCAACCTGGACGTCCTGCGGGTCCATGGGCACGTGCTGCCGGAGGAGTTCTACCGCCGCGCCGACGAGGCCGGGATGCTCGTGATAGCGGACTTCCCGCTGACGCTCTCATACGCCTACCACGCCACCGCCGACGAGGCGCGCTTCTTCGAGACTGCGGTCCGGGAGCAGCTTCCGGAGATGGTGGTGCTGCTCCGCAACCGGCCTTCGGTGCTGATGTGGATCGCGCACGACGATCCGCCCTGGATCGCGGCCAACTCCGCGCTGGCGGACGTCCACGCCGTGCGCCAGAACTACACGATCGACCACGAGGCCAAGGCGCTGATCGAGACGCTCGACCCGGGCCGGATGGCGCTGGCCGCCTCGGGGGAGCTGGACCAGCACCTCTGGATGGGCTGGCGAGAGGGCTCCTGGACCGGCTTCGCGGACGTGCTCCCCGGCTTCGTGAGCGAGTTCGGGGCGCAGGCGCCGCCGGGGCTTGAATCGCCCGTCTGGCAGTCGCTGGGCCCCCGGTGGCCGCTCGCCGCGGACGATCCGAAGTGGCTGTACGCCGGGTTCCAGCAGCCGGCCTGGGCGGAGCGGGGGGCTGGCGTGCCCGGCGAGCACAGCAGTCTCGGAGACTATGTCGAGCTGGCCCAGGAGTACCAGGCCTACCTGCTCGGCTATGCCATCGACCAGCTCCGCAAGCGGAAGTTCGAGCCCTGTTGGGGAGCGCTCCTCTATCAGCTGGTCGATCCCTTCCCTGCCATCGGCTTCGGCCTGCTGGACAGCACCCGAATGCCGCGCGTCGCCTATGAGGTGGTTCGCGAGGCGTTCGCTTTGACGCGCGTCATCATCGATCCGGTCGGCTTCACTCCGATGCAGCCCTGGGGCGTCGCCTGGCGTCCGGGCGAGGACGCCACCGTCCGCCTGGTCGTGGTGAACGACGATCCCTGGCTCACCGGTTCCGCCCAGGTGCGATGGTCGGTGTGGCGGGAGCGGCCGCTGGGCAGCGGGCGGCTGGGCTGGCTCCGTGACAGCGTCCGCCGCAAGTCGTACTCGGGCTGGACCGCGCTCAGCCTGCCCACCGCCGCCGAGCCGGCGCTGCAGCTGACCAGCCTCACGCTGCCCCTGGACGCCGAGGGCGACTACCGGCTGGAGGCCGAGCTGCGGCTGCCCGGCCGCCCGCCGATGCAGTCGGCGCTCGTCTTCCGGGTGGCGGAGGACCTGGTCACCGAGCGGCCGCGGCCCCTGCTGCCCTCCTACCTGGCCAGCCGGCTGGCGGTCGGCGACAGCCTCCGCTTCGACGGTGACGGCGTGCGATTCACCTTGCGCAACCTGACCAGGCCCGCCGTCCTCACCGGCATCGGGGAGATGCGCCTGGACGGCCGCCCGCTGGACGGCGCCCGCGTGCTGGTCCACACCGAGTCGGGGCGGGTGCCGCTGCCCCGCCGCCTGGACCTGCCGGTCGGACGTGAGACGACGCTCCTGATCGAGCTTCAGTACGCGCCGGAGCCGGGCGAGCACGTGCTCGAGCTCGACGTGACCGTACCGGGCGTGGCGAGCGGCCGCGTGCGCCTACGGGGAAGCGTCCCTACCTAGAACGTTCCGATGGCGGAGCCGCCAGGTGACAGAGAAATCCCTTGGAGATTCAGAAATGTACTGTGCCGCAGTCGTCTATGCGAGAGACCCGGAAGGCCGTTTCGACCTCGACTACTTTGCCAACGAGCACGCCCCCATGTTCGCAAACCGGCTGGGCGACAATTGCCGCAGGTACGAGGTCCACATCGCCCTGGAGACACCGGGCGCGCCAACGCCCGATTTCGTCGCCGCAGCGTATTTCTGGGTCCAGTCCGCAGCGGAATTCGGCGCCGCCCTGGCGAGTCACGGTCCGGAGATCTATGGCGACATTCCGAACTTCTCCGATCGTCAGCCCTCACGGAGCTGGGCTGAGGTCAGGGTGTCTGGACCCTCTTGAAGGAGCTCTGGGAGATAGGAAGGGGCAGCTGGACCGTACATCCAAGCCGGCTGGACAGCAGCCCCGCCTCCAGCACGTGCTGCGTCGCCACCCCGACGTCGGCTGAGCAGAGGCCCTCGATCGGCTCACGGGACCGGACGTGCTCTGTGAACAGGGCCCCGCTCGATGACAGGCGAGCCTCCGGCTCGGGTACTTCCAGGCTGATCCCATCTTCGTGCTCTCGAGTTGCGAGCACCAACCGGTCCGGGCCGACGACGAGTGTGCCTTCGTCTCCATAGAACATGGGGACGTAGCTGGTCATGTGGCCGACCTGCGTCCAGGAGGCCGTGCTCTGACTGATGGCGCGGTCGTGCTCCATGAGGAGCACCGCGTTGTCCTCGGCCTGGAGACCCGCGGCTCCTAGACGACCGCTCACCGCCGTGACGCGCAGTGGCAGACCGAGCAGCAGGCACG
>JALYYF010000012.1 GCA_030946725.1 Candidatus Dormiibacterota bacterium | reverse complement strand
GACCGGCAGCTCGCTGACCGGCAGTGGCAGCTCCTGCTGCCGGCCCTGGGGAGTGGCGTTGAGCAGCAGGTCGGCCTTGCGGGCCAGCAGCCACCAGCCGGGATCATCCCAGGCGAGCACCTGACCTGGCAGCCCTTCTGCGGCGGCCGGCCGCCGGGCAACGAAGTTCAGGCGAGCGCCTCGGAGGGCGGCGCCCGCAGCCCGTGCCGAACCCCCCGCACCCAGCACGACGGCCCTGGCGCCCGCCGGGTCGAGTCCGACCTCCGCAAGGGCCGCCTCGATGCCCGCCACGTCCGTGTTGGAGCCGAGCAACCGATCTCCATCCCGCCGGATGGTGTTCACGGCCCCGGTGGCCTTTGCCGGGGCCTCCAGCCCGTCCAGCAGCGGGATCACCGCGACCTTGTGCGGGATGGTGACGTTGGCCCCGGCGTAGGCCGGCCCGCGTAGCGCCTCCACCGCCGCCTGCAACCTCTCCGCCGGTACGTCGCAGAGCCCGTACGTCCAGTCCAGACCGGCGCTGGCGAAGGCCGCCGAGTGCATCGCCGGGCTGGCCGAGTAGCTGATGCCATGGCCGATGAGCACGACCTGGCGCCGAGCGTTCATACGGCCGGTGGCAGAGTTGCGTCCGTGGGGTTGGCGAACCGTCTCACTCGGGCGGAGTGCATCTTAGCCGCGCACCGCCCTCACTGCGACCTGGTCGGGGCGAGGAACCCCCTCCCTACCCTCCCCGCAAGGGGGAGGGAGATGACAAGAAGACGTCTTTCCCCCGCGGCTGTTTATCCAACTCCAAACTGCTGTTTTTGCTGTTCGAACTCGGTTCCGGTCCGCTGGAAGTGGGTGACGCCTTTGGGATCGGTGAAGTAGAACTTGAAGTCCGTCTTCTCCGGGTTCAGGCAGGCCTGGATGGCCGGCAATCCGGGATTCGAGATCGGGCCGGGCGGCAGACCGTTGTGGATGTACGTGTTGTAGGGGGTGTCGGAGGAGATGTCCGGCTGGCCGGTGGTCTTGCCCTGCCCGTAGAGCACGGTGGCGTCGACCTGCAGCAGCGTTCCCTCAGCAAGCCGGTTGTAGTAGACGCTGCAGACCCGGGGCCGGTCCGGCGCCTTGTTCGCCTCGCGCTCCACGATCGATGCCAGGATCACGATGTTGTAGACGCTCTCGGCCGGCCTGGAGGCGGTGGCCTGCGCGGCCTGCACCCGCATGTCCGGGGTGAAGACCTGGTCGAACCTGTCCAGCTGTTTCTTGACAAGGTCCCGCGGCGCGGCAGATCTGTCGAGCAGATAGGTGTCCGGGAAGAGGAATCCCTCCAGGGTCATTTTCGCCGGCCGTTCCTTGAGGAACGCGTAGTTCCAGCTCGAGTCGGTCGCCGCGGCGACGTAGCTGGCCGCCTTGCCCAGGCCGTCCTTCTCCGCCTCGGCCGCCATCTGCTGCAGGGTGAACCCCTCGGGCAGGCGGACCGCCACCTGGCTCGGCTTGGCCGATTGGAGCACGTCGGTGATCTGGGCCATGCTCATGTTCCGGTTGAGGATGAAGTCGCCAGCCTGCAGGCGGCTGCGGGCTCCCGTATAGCGCATGTAGTAGACGAAGACGTCCTTGTTGCGAACCAGTCCCTTGTCCTTCAGGTCCTGCGCGATCTGGTCCGGTGCCTCCCCTTCGTCGATGTGAATCGTGACCGGCTGCGAGCGGGCGGACATCGGCGCCTGGACCTGATTGTTGATCCAGTCGTATCCCTGGCTTCCCGCATAGCCGATTCCAGCCAGTAACAGGACCACGACCAGGAGCTTCTTCAACCTTCGTCCTCGAGCAACTGGAGGACGCGGTCGAACTCGGCTCCCTCCACCGACTCAAGCGTACCCGAGCGCTCGTGCAGCAGCAGGACCATGTCCGGGTCGTCGACCGCCTCCACCAGGTAGTAGACGCCGCCGTCCAGGTCGAAGGCGTCGTGCAGCCGGAAGCGGCGCTCCACTCCCGCCTCGTCGAGAAGGCTGACCTCCTCAGTTTCGTCCACGCCTGGCTCTGGAGTCGAGGTGACCCTGCAGGAGCAGCGCCGCAGCGACCTGGTCGGAGAGCTGCTTCCGGCGCTCCCGGCTCGTCCCCGTGGAGATCAGCGCCCGCTCGGCTGCCACGCTGGTCAGGCGCTCGTCGACCAGGGTGACTGGCAGGCCGCTGGACTTGCGGAGCTGGCTTGCCAGCTGCCTGGCAGCGCGGGCTTCCGGCCCCTGAGACCCGTCCATGCGCCAGGGCAGGCCGACCACCAGCTCCTCAGCCTCCTGCTCCCGGGCCAGCCGGGTCAGCCGCTCCGGGAGCGTGGCCTGCGGCTCGGCAGCGATCCAGCTCAGAGGCTGGGCCACCGTGCCGGTGGGATCGCTCACGGCTATGCCCACCCGCTTGCCCCCGGGGTCGATACCGAGGACCCGGGCCATCACCCGGATCGAGGGGGCGGGGCCTGGGAGACGACGTACTGAAGGTCGATCCGAGAGCCGGCCAGTGGCATGATCGGCAGCTTGACGGGGGACTGATCGATCTCGACCGAGCGCACCCCGGGAAGCTTGGCGAGGTCGGTGCGGACCTTCGACGTCGATTTGCCGGGCAGCTGGCTCTTGAGCTTCTGGAGGTCCAGTCGAGGAGCCTCGAAGCCGCTCGCCTTGCCCTTGAAGGTGAGGTGGCCGCCGGCGCTGGCGGAGGTCACGCCGTAGTCCACCTTGGCCCGGTTTCCGGTCAGCTGCTGGCCGGGCGGCAGCTGCCTCTGGATTGCGTCGCCGAAGGCGCGATTGACGTCGTCGCCGACGTAGAGGGCGCCCTCGGTCTTGACCGTCAGCGTGGCCTGGAAGTCGGCCGCCTCCTCGTCCACCCGCTTACTGGCCTTGAAGGCGGAGTCGATGGTGACCGTCGGGTCGGCGAGCTTCTCGCCGTTCTGCAGCTGCTTGTTCAGGTCGTCGCCAGCCTGCTTGCGGACCTGTCCGTCGAGGGCCGCGCGGGCGGCGTCGTAGTCGGCGGTCGAGACCACGGTCTTCTTCTGCTCGTCGGTGCCCCCGGCCGTCGCCGAGGTGACGGCCACCAGGCAGCTGCCGGCGTCGCCGGCCGGCTGGAGGACCGCCGGTCCACCGGGCACGTTTCCGGCGGCGCCCGGAGACTTGGCGACGATCGGAGCCGCCGCGGTCGCCGGCGGGCCGACCAGACCCTTGGGACCGATCGTCACAGCACCCTTCTGGGCGAAGGTGCCTCCCGCCGTACCGACCAGCACCTGGCCGTCCGGGATGATGAAGCCGGTCGGGCAGTTGTTGCCATAGCTGACGGTGCCGGCCGCCACGGCCCCCGGTATCGTCTTGACCCCGGTCGCCTTCTGGGTGAGGGTGGCCTCCTTGGTCACCGTCACGGTGCGCACCCTGATCGGCGCCTTGTTGGGCTCGGCACTGACCTGGAGGTCGGCATTGAAGGGGCTGGCCTCGGTCACCAGGGTGACCTTCGCGGACGGCACGTAGACGGCCATGGCCACCATTCCGGCCATGAGCACCAGGATGGCCCCGGCGTACAGGACCAGCCGGCTCGGGCCCTCGGCGGCCAGGCGGGAGGGCAGCGGCCGTGGGGCGGAGACCTTGATACGGGCCGGCCGGCGTGCGGCGTCAGCTGTCCTGGCCTGCGCGTTGGCCCTGGACGGCATGATGCGAACCGGCGCCTCCTGACGGGGCCGGATCGACGCCGCGGAGAGGGGCGGCTGGGCACCATCGCCCCGGACCGGACCGGCCGCGGCGCCCGCCGGCGGCAGCGGTGGCACCGGAGGAACGCCCACGATGGGAGGGGCCTGTTCACCGGTGGCTGCGGACTGCGGGCCGATGCGTAGAGCAGGAGGCGATGGTCCGTCGGCTGTTCGCTCGTCGGAGGGCGCGATCCGGACGCCAACTCGCCGGGGCGGCCACCCGGGTGGGTCGGCCGGCGGCGGCGGCTGAGGCGCGGCCACGACCCTGGGGCCAGGTGCCTGCTCGGC
This sequence comes from Candidatus Dormiibacterota bacterium, assembly GCA_030946725.1. GTDB lineage: Bacteria > Chloroflexota > Dormibacteria > Dormibacterales > Dormibacteraceae > Nephthysia. The sequence goes on along the minus strand of JALYYF010000012.1, from coordinate 6,947 downwards.
TGGACCGCGGCTGCGCGGCTGGTACTGGTCCACGGCACGGTGGGACGCGAAGCCGTTCTCCTCGGCCATGCGCTGCACCGCCGGATCAGGCGAGATGATCACCACCCTCTTGCCGAGCCGCACCGAGTAGTCCCGGAGAAGCTGGAAGTTGAAGCGGCTCTGAGCGAACCGGGAGCGGGCCGGCAGCACCAGCGGCACCTCGTCGGCGTCCGCACGGGTCAGGCGCTCGATTACGGCCGGGATCTCCTCTTCGGACTCGACGAAGACCGGACCCGACCTCAGCGGGCCGGAGTCCCGGGCGGCTGAGCTCATGCCTTCATGGCCTTCAGCACGCCGCGCATCACCGAGCTGACCAGATCCCGGTCCTCCGCCTCGATACGCAGGCCGTGATTGGCGAGCCCCATCGGCCCGACGTCCTGTGCAGAGGTGAGCTGACCGGTTGAGTCGATCAAACCGCTCACATCGTATGGCCCGAGAAGTCGGGACCTTGGTTCGCGAGGGAAGGGCAGGCCTTCCGCCCAGGCATTCTTCCGAAGCTCGTTCATCAGCTCGGGCAGCAGACTTCCGCCGCCGCAGAGGTAGATGTTAGTCGGAAGCGCTTCTCCCCTGGCGAGCTCGCGGAGGCAGAGCGCCAGGCCCCGGAGCTGAACCTCCACGTCGGCCGCCAGCAGCCTGCTGACCTGCGCCTCCTGCTCCCGCGGCAGCAGACCCTCGGTGTGCCGGAGCTTGCGGGCCTCGGCCTCCTCGTAGGAGAGGCCGAGTTCCTTGGCCAGCCGGCGGGTGAAGGCACGGCCGCCCAGGCTGAACATCCGGGTGCCCTCCACCCCACCGCCGCGAAGGAGGGCCACGTCGGTGGTTCCGCCGCCGACGTCAACGAAGATGCCACCCTGCTCCCAGGCCTCGTCGCCCGCGCAGGCCCTCGCCGCCGCGTACGGCTGCGCGACCATGGCGGCGATCTCGAGGTCCAACTCTCGCGCGACGGTCTCCGCCGCCGTCACCTGCGTCATCGGCGCGAACGTGTTGAAGACGGTGACCTCCAGGTTGCGTCCCTGGAAGCCGACCGGGTTGCTCACGGGGTACCCGTCCATCCGCACCTGTGTGATCGCCGAATGAACCAGGCGTGCCTCGACCTCGCCGTAGGAGCGTTCCAGCTCCAGCAGGTGCTGGGCCTCGCGCAAGGCCCGGCGCTCGACCAGTTGGAGCATGTTCTTCAGCTCCGACTCGCGGACGTTCACGGTCGGGCGCTCTCGCGGATAGGCGATCGAGGAGGAGAAGCCCTTCACCAGCTCGCCGGCGATGCCGATCACGGCCTGGCCGGGCACGGTGCCGGCCATGTCCTCGGCCGCCTCCAGCGCGCGGTCGCAGGCGTTGATGACCAGTTCGAGGTTGGCGATGGCGCCGTTGTCCATCGCGTCCGGGTGCTGCGGCTCCCGGCCCACGCCGAGGACGTGGCCGCTCTGGCCGTCACGGCGAACGACCAGGACCTTGATCAGCTCCGTGCCGATGTCCAGGGCGGTGAAGTGCCGGTAGTAGTCGTCTCTGCTCTTGAGGAACTTGAACTGGCTCACTTCAACGCCGCCTCCACGAGCTCGAACGCCTCGGTCAGAGGCCTGGTAAGCCTTCCCTGCGCCAGCTCCGGCCGTCCCCCACCGCGGCCCAGCAGGGGCGCGAGCCCGGTGGCCGGGTGCTGCTCAGCCATGTCGCGAGACACCTTGATCGCGAAGTTGGGGCCGCTGGAGACGACAACCACCCCGGAACCGCCCAGGGACTCGAGGAAGCGGTCGGCCCAGCCGCGGAGGTCGTCCGCGCCGTCGGCGGGCACCTGCTCCATGACGAGGGGCACGCTGGCCTCGCGGCGTCGTGGGCCCGATTGGGCGCCCCGGACATGGGCGGTGCGGAGCTCGTCCCGGAGGCGCTCGAGCTGCCGCTCGGCTTCCCTCAGGTCGCGGCGCAACTCGCCTACCCGCGCCTGCACCTGGTCCGGTGGAACGCCGAGAGTGCGGGCAACGGCCCCGAGCTGACCAAGGCGGCGGCGGATCAGCTGCTCGGCCGCCCCGCCGGCCGTGAGGTCCAGCCTGCGCAGGCCCTGGCCGATGCTCTGCTCGGAGGTGATGACGGCCACGCCGACGTCGGCTGTGTTCGGCACGTGGGTCCCACCGCAGAACTCGCAGGTCCAGTCCCCGAAGCACACGACGCGCACTCGGTCGCCGTACTTCTCGTCGAAGAGGTGGGTGGCGCCGGTCGCCACGGCCTCCTCGTAGGGGAGCACCCGCGCGTGCAGGGGGAGGGCGGCCCGCACCTGCTCGTTGACCCGCTCGCCGAGGCGCTCCAGCTCCGCCTCGCTGAGCGGCCGCGGGAATGGGAAGTCGAAGGTCGTGTGATCCGGCCCCACCAGCGAACCACGCTGCAGGTTGCGCTCGCCGGTCAGCTCCTCGAGCGCCTTGTTGAGGAGATGGGTCGCGGTGTGATGGCGCATGATCTGCCGGCGGCGCTGACCATCGACCGTCGCTCGAACCCGGTCCCCGACCCGGATCCTGCCCACGCGAACCCGGCCCAGGTGGGCGATGACGCCCTCGGCCGGTCGCTTGGTGTCCTCGACCCGCACCTCCCCATCGGGCCCCAGCAGCCGGCCGCTGTCCCCGACCTGGCCGCCTGACTCGCCGTAGAACGGCGTCCGGTCGAGATACACCTCCACCTCGTCGCCCTCGGCGGCCTCGTGCTGCTCGACCCCGTCTTTCCGCAGGGCGCGCACCTGCGCTTCGGTCTCCAGCTCGTCATAGCCGGTGAACTCCGAGCTGGGGAGCGATGCGGCATCCGACCAGCGCTGCTGGAGGATGCCCCGGGAGCGAACCCGCTGGGCCTCCATGTCGGCGCTGAAGCCGGCCTCGTCCACGGTGAGCCCGCGCTCGGCGGCCAGTTCGCGGGTCAGCTCCAGCGGGAAGCCGAAGGTGTCGTGGAGCCGGAACGCCTCGGCGCCGGGAATCTCCCCCTGATGACGGGAGGCCACCTGCTCGAACAGCTCCATTCCCCGCTCCAGAGTCCGGTTGAATGCCTCGGCCTCACCGGCGACCGCCCGCCTGGTCTCCTGTTCGCGCTCGACCAGGTACGGGTACTGCTCCCGCATCAACTGGACGACAACCGACACACCGTCGGACAGAGGGCGCGACAGGCCGATACGGCGGGCGTGGAGCGCCGCGCGCCGGATCACACGTCGCAGCACGTAGCCCCTGCCCTCGTTGCTGGAGAGGACGCCATCCGCGATCACCATCGTCATGCCCCGGAGGTGGTCGGCGATGATCCGCTCCGAGGTCTCAGACCGCCGGGCGGCCGCCTCCCGGATGAAGCCGAGGATGGGTGCGAAGAGGTCGGTGTCGAAGACGCTGGGGACGCCCTGAACGATCGAGGTCACCCGGTCCAGGCCCATCCCGGTGTCGATCGCGGGCCGCGGCAGCTTCGGCAGGCTGCCGTCGGGCTGCTTGTCGAACTGGGGAAACACCAGGTTCCAGAACTCCAGGAACCGCTCGCAGTGGTCCGGGTAGCAGTCCTCGCGCCCGCAGCCCACCTCGCGGCCTCGATCCCACCAGATCTCGGAATCGGGACCGCAGGGACCGAGCTCGAGTCCCCACCAGTTCTCCTCGTTGGGGTAGATCCACTCGGGCTTCACGTCGGTTTCCCGCCGCCAGATCTCGCGCGCCTCCTCGTCGGTCGGGTGGATGGTGACCCGCAGCCGGTCCTTGGGCAGGCCAAGACCGTGCTCGCTGTGGGTTACGAAGTCCCAGGCCCAGGGGATCGCCCGCTCCTTGAAGTAGTCGCCGGTGGGCGCGAAGTTGCCGAGCATCTCGAAGAAGGTGTGGTGCCTGTCCGTCCGGCCCACCTGCTCCAGGTCGTCGGTCCGAAAGCACTTCTGGCAGGACGCCAGGCGGGGTGCAGGCGGCGGCCGCAGGCCCTTGTAGTAGGGCTGGAGCGGCTGCATTCCGGCCGAGATGAACAGCGTGGTCGGGTCGTCCGTGGGGACCAGGGGCGCGCTGTCCAGGATCAGATGCTCCCGGCGTTCGAAATGCTGTAGAAAGCGTTGGCGGATTTCTTGCCCGGTCACGGGATGGCGTAAGTCTACCGGCCCCCTCCTCGATCGAGCCGTCAGGCGAGGTGGGAGGGGTTCGAGGGCCGGTCCTCGACGTGGACCACCTCGTACAGGTGGGCCTGGTTGCCGGCGATCTGGCGGATCGGCTCCATGTGGCGGCGCGCCTCGGCGTCCCCGAGCATCCGCTCGAACGCCTCGGGCGACTCCCACTGGGCATAGTTGGCCACGTGGCGTCCGTCCAGGCTGCGGTGGATGTTGGCCGAGATGAAGCCAGGAACATGGCGGATCTGCTGCTCGGTCGCCTCCACCAGGAGCCCGACCAGGCGAGCCTGGTCCTCCGGCTCGACAGTGAACACGTTGATCAGGGTCACCAGGCGCTGCTGCGGGCTGATCGTCGTCATCTTCGGACCTCTGGGCGGGGCTCAGGCGCCCTCGGATGGAAGCTGCTCGCGAAGGTGCTCCAGGGCCGCTCGCTGCAGGCGAGAGACGTGCATCTGGCTGATGCCCAGCCGCTTCGCGACCTCGGACTGGGACATCTCGTCGAAGAACCGCATGATCATGATGCGGCGCTCCCTCTCGTTGAGGTGCTGCATGGCCCGGTCCAGGACCTGGCGCATCTCGACGCGGTCCAGGTTGGGGTCCTCTCCGCCCACCGCCTCGGAGAGCTGCCGTCCGTCGTCCTCGCCGTCGCCGCCGGTGGTCGAGTCGATGGAGATCGGGGTGAAGGCGCTCGACATCTCCATCGCCTCCAGAACGTCGTCCTGATCCACTCCTAGCCGCTCGGCCACCTCGGCCATCGAGGGCTGCCTGCCGAGCTGGTTCTTCATCTCCTCGTTGACGCGCACGACCTGCTGGTAGAGCTCCTGCAGGCGGCGGGGAAAGCGAATCGCCCAGCCCTTGTCCCGAAAGTAGCGCTTGATCTCGCCGAGGATCGTTGGAGTGGCGAAGGTCGTGAACTCGTTACCGAGGCTGGGGTCGAAGCGGTCGATGGCCTTGATCAGACCCAGGAAGCCGACCTGGACGATGTCCTCCAGGGGCTCCCCGCGGTTCTGGAAGCGCCGCGCCAGAAAATGCACAAGCCCCTGGTATCCAGCCACCAGCCGCTCCCGCAGGCGGTCGCGCTCCCCGGGATCGCTGGTCTGAAGGTACCGCTCGTGGAGCTGGCGGAGCTCTGCTCGCTGCTGCGGAGCGGGAGAGCTCAACTGATCAGGTACTTCACCATCCGGTACCGCATCTGACGCCTTCCCCTGTCCACCTGGTGGCGGAAGTCGTCGACGAAGAGGCGGATCATCTCGCGCTGCAAGGCCTGCTGCACCTCGACCTCCGGGCTCCGCCGGGCGGCGGGACGCTGAGCCGGGACCGGCAGGGCCTCCTGCGAGCGGGGGGAGATGGTCTCCACGTCGACGGCGATCCCTCCCTGGGTCGAGGAGTACGTCAGCTTCAGGGTGGCGGCAGGGCCCCACATCTCTTCGGCGGCCTCGATCAGGCTTCCGCAGGCCTGGGCGACGGCGATGCTCAGCTCGTCGATCTCTTCCAGGCTGAAACCGACCATGCCTCCGAGGGAAGCGCCGACCCGCTTGGCCAGCCCGATGAACTCATGGCGAGCAGGGACCTTCAGCTCGGCCAGCTGCTCGGAAGGGGTCTCAGGCGTCGACTGCCTGGTTGCCATCCATCGTCCCCGGTCGGCTCCGGCCGGCCTCCGATTCGAGCTCCTCACGACGCCGCCGGGCGGCGTTGATGCCATCCTGGATCGCCCGGCGCATGGCGCTGTCCGGGTCGCTGGCCGCCCGCCGCGCGCTGCCGGTCAGCTCGATGGTGCGGGCTCGCAGGCTCTCGACCTGGCCTCGGCCTGGGCCCGAAGCGAGGTAGGCGCCGGCGGCGATCCCCAGGGCCGCTCCAACCAGCAGTCCCCAGCCGAAACCGCCGCTGACCTCATCGTCGTCGGGCATCGGGTGTACCTCCCCTGTCTTGATCGTCCCCAGCGGGACCTGCGTAAGAGCGCCAAAGGCTGCGAGCAGCAATCCCCACTCCGTAGAGGGTCGCCGAAGCGCCCTTTGCGGAGCTCGATGCCCTCTCCCCCACGCCGTCGGTCAGCCTGGCCGCGCCCATTCCGGCCGAGCGCAGCACAACGTTCAGCGCGGCGGTGAGGTCGTTGATGTTGCCAAGGCTCCCTCGCACCTCGGGTACCAGTTCTCGCATCGCCGCGTCCGCCGTCATCAGGGTCTCCTCCAGAACGGCCAGTGTGCGGTGCAGCCGCAGCAGGACCAGGCACAGGACCAGTGCCACGAGCAGAGAGCACAGTCCCAGCACCACCCAGAGGACGTTCAGCATCTACATACCCGGAAGGAGCGTGTCACCAAACTGTCATCGCAATCTTATGGGTAGCCGATCGGCCAGCGGTTGGAGGGCTATCGCGAAGAACACCGCGGGAAGCAGGTTCGCCTGACCCAGTCGAAGGGCAGGCAGCCCGAAGACGTCCCAGGCCTGCCCGAGCAGGACTCCGAGCGCGGTGCAGAGGAGGGCCGGAAGGTAGCTGCGGCGGCGGTAGGGCCAGACCGCGTAGAGCACCTGGGAAAGCACCAGGATGAGCAGCAATCCGACCAGGAGGCCGGGCTGCACCAGGCTCAGCATCGAGGCGAGCTGAGCCCCGCCGGAACGAGGGACGTGGGATGTCCTGAGATCACTCAGGTGGGTCCCCTGCCCGGCGCTTTCCAAGTCCCGGTCGAACCGGGCATGTGGGCTGCGCACGAGACTCCGGGGTCCCAATTCGAGACTGTTGGGCAACGCGCACAGTGACCCTCGTCCCTAGCGGGAGCACCACCATGTTACCCGGCCCCGGCAGGCCCCAAACGCCCCCCGCTCCCCC
>JALYYF010000531.1 GCA_030946725.1 Candidatus Dormiibacterota bacterium | reverse complement strand
CCGGAAATAGTCCGGGGTGACGAAATCCGACACCGGCACGGTGCCCACGGGATAGTCGTAGACCTGGCAGGCGTCACAGACCTCCATCAGATACTGGACCCGGCGTCCGCGGTGGTCCGGGTCTATGTCGGTGCCCTCGACCACCCGATCGCCCTCTGGATCGACCAGCATCTCCAGCAGCTCGTGGCTGGCGGTGATCGTCCAGTCACTGGTGGCGCGCACCACGGCGAACGGGTGACCTTGCTCGTCGTTGTGGACACCCAGCTCCGGTGAGTCGTCGACGATCCGGATCGCCCAGGCGCCGGACGGGATCTGCGACGTGGAAGCCACTGTCACCGAGGCGGATTCGTCCCACACCGGCTGGAAGTCGCGGACCACCTGCGTCTGTAACGCTCGCGCCACCTCGTGCAGACGGTCGGGCGACAGTGCCATAGACGATTCGTTGACCAAGACGACTGATCGGACCGGCATGCCGCCCTCCTCAGGGGCAGTGCGTGCTCTGTTGGCGCACGACGTCCCGCCCCGGACGCGAAGAGTATCTCAAGTCCCTGTCGAGCAGCGTATGGCGGTGAATCCGGCCCGCCGTAACCCGAGCGGGTATCACCCACAGCGAAGTATCCCGGCCGAACAACAGGAGGCACATGGACGTGGGGACATTGAGACGGCGATCGGCATTGCTGGCCGCGAGCCTCGGCTTGCTCGTAGTCGCCTGCGGCGGCACGAGCGGCAGCAGTTCCAGCTCGACGGCGTCCACGCCCGCCCCCTCCGCCAGCACGGCGGCCGCTGCGATCGTGAAGACGGCGCCCAAGGCGGTCGCCGGCAAGTCCGAAAGCATCCTGGTCGACAGCAAGGGAATGACGCTCTACCTGTTCACGCCGGACAAGGGCGGGACCGTCACCTGCACAGCGGCCTGCGCGCAGAACTGGCCGCCGCTCACCCTGCCCTCCGGTGTCAGCAGCCCGACCGCCGACAAGAGCGTCACCGGCAAGCTGGCCACCGTCCCCAACCCGGGAGGCGGCATGCAGGTGACCTACAACGGCTGGCCGCTCTACTACTTCGTCAAGGACAAGGACAGCGCCGACACGTACGGACAGGGCGTCGGCGGCAAGTGGTTCGTCGTGACAACCGACGTCGCCCCGGCGACATAGGCTCTATCAGGCCCCCGTGTGCAGGATGGTCGAGCCGGTGAACGCGCTCTCGCTTTTCCAGGCCACGTGCATCGTGCCGGGATCGATTCGCAGCAGCCGCCCGCTGGAGGTGGTGGCGTAGAGCCAGCCGCTCCGTCCGGTCGCCAGGCTCAGCACCTGCTCGCCTCCCAGCCTGGCCACCTCACCCGCGCGCAGCGTTTCCGCGTCGATCCGGATGACGCTGTCCCCGCTTCCGGCGAACAGCGTCGAGCCGTCCCTGCTGACCGCCGCCGAGGTCCGCTGCGCGGCCTCCTTCGCCTCCGTGTCGCGCACGAGGCCGAACCGGCTGGTCCCCGTGACGAGGTGGCCGCTGCTCACCTGGGGCGGAGCCAGCCCGTCCGCTCTCAGCTCCACCACCGACTCAGAGATCATGTTGGCCGCATAGAAACGGCGGCCGTCGGGACCCGCCGCCAGCGTCCAACCGGCGCCCGGCGCCGGCAGGTCGACGCAGTACGCAAACTCGGTCGAGACGCCGATGGGGAGCACGTGCACGAACGCCTGATCTCGTGCATCCCTTTCGTACAGGGTCAGCTGCTCCTGGCCGTCGGTCGTGGGCAGGCTGTCCACCGAGGCGCCCGACATGACGGTGCTGGCGTCGTTCTTGTCGACGATCGCATTGGGCGCCAACCGGTGAGCCGCCAGGTCGTAGAGCTTCACCTGGTAGCTGCCGTCGTTCCTCAGCTGGAGTAGGAACAGGCGCCGGCCATCGCCGCTGAGCCCGTCGAAGGCGAAGGCACCCGGCAGCTCGACGTCGATCGGCGCCCCGACCAGGTCGGCGTCCCTCACCTGGAAGCGGGTGAGCGGCGCGCGAGCATCGGGCTTGGAGATCAGCGCCACCCAGCGGCCGTTGGCGGAGAGCCGTGCGTCGCTCGCCCAGGCCGGCACCGGGATGGCGCGGATGATGGCGCCGCTACCCGCGTCCACCACCCTGAGCTGGACATTGGCATAGCTGCCTGCCACCGAGTAGAGCCGGGTCCAGTCCGCCGACGGTGCGCCCGCCGGCATCCGGCGCCGAACCTGGCCGGTGGCGCCGTCGACGACGCTGACCACGGACCCATCGCCGAGGTAGAGCGGTTCCGCGACGGCCGCCGGCGAGGAGCGGGGGGCGGCAGACACAGGGGCTGTTCCGGCGCTGCAGCCGGCGGCCGAGAGCAGCGCGGCGAAGGTGACGGCGAGAAGGGCGGGCGTCGGTCTCATGGGCTAACCTCCGAGACCGATACACCGGAGGCCGGCGGGGGGTTCCAGGGTCAGGCGCTGTCCGGCTCCGGGACGGCGGCGTCCTCGCCGACCTGCAGCAGCAGGTCCCATGGGTTGCGCACAGGCGGGGAGCGCCCGGCGTCCATGCGGTCAGCGGACCGATCGGGCGGTCGCTGTCACGGCTGCCTCTGGAAGCGACGACTCTATGCGGACCGCCAGCTCGCCCTGGTTCCAGATGAGGACGTTGCCGGCCAGTCGGAAGTGGTCGTCCAGCCCGCCCCTGTAAAAGAAGTAGGCGTGCGGTGCGCCGCTGATCCAGTAGCCGGGCCCACCGTTGACGGTGACCGGGCGGACGTCGCTCTGGGGGCCGACCAGCTTGACGAAGGGCGGCTGCGCCAGCTGGGCCGGTGCCTCCATGACCAGCGCCCCGACCTCCGGGTCCTCGGTCGCCGGCAGGCCGGTCCGGGGCCGGTAGAGCAGGGTCACGATGCGGCCCTCGGAGCGGTAGAAGACCTCATCGGGTGGCCCCAGGGAGGCCGGCACCAGGGGCCTGAAGCCCGCCACGGCGCTGGCCTGGTCGACCGAATCGAAACGCGTCCCCAGGTCCAGGCGACCTGCCACACCGGCCGGCGCCGATGGCGTGAGGGTCGCCGGCGGCGACGGCAGCGAATGCACTCGGGACACCGAGGCGCCGCGGAGGCCGAGGTATCCGTTCACCGCCGCCGCGCCCGCCAGCGTCGCGGCCAGGGTGGCCGCCAGCAGCAGGATGGTTAGGCGCCGCGGTCCCCGGCGGCCGCCCGTGCGGCGCTCCACGGCCTCCCGCAGGTCGGGCGTCGCCGGCCACTCCAGCTCCGCGGAGAGCTCGGTCAGCAGCGATTCCAGGCGGCGCTCTTCAGCCATGCACCGGCTCCATGAGCTCGCGCAGGCGGGACAGGGCCCGGGAGAGGCGGGACTTGACGGTTCCCTCGGGCAGGCCGAGGGCGGCGGCCGTCTCTTCCACCGAGAGCTGCAGCAGGTAGCGGCAGGAGATCACCTGGCGGTCCTCCTCGGCCATCCGGTTCAGCGCGCCGAGCAGCGCACGGCGCTCCTCCGCCGCTTCGGCGGCGGCCTCGGGCGAAGAAGGGTTCGCGCCCACCACGCGTAGCCGCTCGGCTGCCCTCAGCTCAAGGGCCGCCCGGCGACCGGCCGATCGCCGGCGGTTGCGCGCCTCGTTGCCGACGATGCGCAGCAGCCAGGGACGGAAGCTGCCTCCGGGTCGGAACCTGGGCAGTGCGCGGTAGGCCTTGACGAAGGCGTCCTGCGCGGCGTCCTCCGCGTCGGCGGCCGAGCCGGTGACCAGGTACGCAGTTCGAAACGCCATCTCTGTGTAGCGCTGGACCAGGTCCGCATAGGCGGACGCGTCTCCGCGCCGTGCGCGCTCGACGGTCTCAGCTTCGTCGCCTGAAGGGTCCTCCACTCTTGCGGAACCTTTACCCATACACCGCCGATGGGGCGGCGGTTCCCGGCGCACTGAGAGCGGTGCGAGGATGTGGCTGATGCCCACCGGGGCGGAGCAGAGGAAGCGGGCCCTGGATCGCCTCCGGGAGGAGACCTTCGACCTGCTCGTGATCGGCGCCGGAATCGTCGGTGCGCGGGTCGCGCTGGAGGCGGCGCGCGCGGGCGCCAGTGTGGCGCTGCTCGACGCCGGCGACTTCGGTTCCGCCACCTCCAGCGCCTCCTCCAAGCTGATCCACGGCGGGCTCCGCTACCTGCAGATGAACGACTACGGGCTGGTGCGGGAGGCGCACCGCGAGCGCCAGGCCCTCCTCGATCGCGTCGCCCCCAACCTGGTCTGGCCGCTCCGCTTCGTGCTGCCGGTCTACCGCGGCGGTCCTCACAGCGTGCCCACCATCGCCGCCGGCATGCTCACCTATTCGA
>JALYYF010000526.1 GCA_030946725.1 Candidatus Dormiibacterota bacterium | reverse complement strand
TGGCGCGCCACCGCCTGTAGACAGACCGGCTAGAAGGCTGCTTACGACTCACGCGTCGGCGTAAGCAGCTGGAAAGACGCGTCTCCTGCCGGTCGCAACTCTTGCGAGGACCGGCCGACGAGCATGTCTCCTGCTGCCCCATCTGGATTTCTACAGGAGTTTCATGCCGTGCCCATTCCGCATCGCACTCAGATGCAGATGATCAGGCGCCGCCTGGTCGGCAGAGAGGGTTCCGAGCGGGTTCGCGAGCTGCGCTCCATCCTGGGGGAGCTCCCCAACTACCGCAACGGGCCCTATGCGGACATTCGGAAGTGGGTCATGGGTCAGATCGAGGAGACCCGTGTCCGCTCACGCGTCGTTCAGCGTGACAGCATCAGCGTCCGCCGCGAAGGCGCCGCCCAGGTCGCGCTCGTGGGGGCGCCCAACAGCGGCAAGTCCTCGCTGCTTCAGGCCCTCTCCCACGTGCAGATCAAGGTCGCCGACTACGCCTTCACCACGCTGCGCCCGGTGCCCGCGCTCACCCGAATCGGCGGCGTGCTGGTGCAGCTCGTCGAAATACCCGGCCTGATTCCCGGCGCCAACGAAGACCGAGGCGGCGGCCGGGCGCTGCTGGGCGTGCTGCGCGGCGCCGACGCGATCGTCTACTGCCAGGCCGTCAGCTCAGACCCCGGTGCGCTGCTGGACGTGCGCGGCGAGGTCGTCGCGGCCGGCATCGAGCTGCCGGCCATGCTCGCCGCCACCAAGATGGACGAGGGCGGCGCGCATTCTCTGCCGGCCCTGCGGGCCGCCGTGCCGGAGCTCCCGGCGCTCGGCGTCTCGATCCTGGACGAGGCGAGCCTGGAGTCGCTCAAGGAGGCGATCTGGAAGCTCACCGGGCTCATCCGCGTCTACCTGCGCCAGGACAAGGAGGTGAACGGGGAGCCGCTCGCCCTGCAGCCTGGCTCGACGGTCGAGGACGTGGCGGCGGGTATCCATCGGGGTCTGACTGCCAGCTTCCGCGGAGCCCGGATCTGGGGGCCGTCGGCGCGGTTCGACGGGCAGCAGGTGGGGCGCGACCAGCCCGTCCAGGACGGTGATGCGGTACAGATCCTGACCTGAGTACCTTTTTCTTCCCCCGCTCGCGGGGGGAGGAGAAACCTCGCTGGCCTAGCGGGTCACGTCCGCCAGGGACCTCCAGACGTCGAGCTTTGTTGCCACGCGCCTGACCACCTCGTTGGTGAACTCCGTCGTGCCGGCGTGGCCGCCCAGGTCCGCGGTCCGGATGCCGTCGGAGACCGCTTCCAGGGTCGCCTCGTAGATGGCGCGCGAGGCCCGGTGAAACTCCTCGCCCTCCACGTGTCCCAGAAGGCTGGCGCCGGCGAGGATCATCGCCATCGGGTTGGCGACGTCCTTGCCCTGGAGGGCCGGCGCCGTGCCGTGCGGCGCCTCCGTCATGACGCAGCTGACGCGACCCTCGTCGTCGAAGCTGAGCAGCGTCGACTCCGCCGCGGCGAGAGTGCCGAACATCTGCATCACCAGGTCGCTCAGCACGTCACCGTCGCGGTTGAGCGCAGGGACCACCAGGGCTTCCCCGGTCGTCGTGAGCAGAAGGGCAACGGTGGCGTCGATGAGCTGGGGATCATAGACCACGTCCGGGTTGACCTTGCTGGCCCGGTCCAGCTCCTCTTTGAGAAGGCCTTCGTAGACCGGGCTGACCGTGAACTTGGGGCCTCCGAAGACCTTGGCGCCCAACCGGCGGGCCTGGCTGAAGGCATATTCGGCGACGTAGCGGCAGGTCCGCCGGCTGATCTTCTCGGTGCGGAACGCCCACTCGTCCAGGTCGTCGCCCTCACGCCACTCGTGCGCCCCGTAGGCGTCGTCGACGGCCATGCGAATCACGGAGATCGGCGCGTAGACGGCGGCCACCGGACGCACGCCGGGAATCCTGCGGCCGGTGCGGACGATGACCTTGCCATCGACCTCCTTGCGCAGGATGGCGTTGGGACTGCCGACGTCCCCGGCCTGCTCCGGCGTGATGGTGGCCGCCTTGATGCCGAGTCCCGCTCGGCGCAGCGCAGCCGACGCTTCGTGCACCACCTGGTTCTGGGTCTCCCGCCGCTTCTGCACCGAGAGGTCGAAGTGCTCGAACTCGAGCTCGACGTCGAGCAGCTTGGGGTCGAGCACCTGCAGCGCCTTGTGGAGCAGCTCTTCACCGGTCTGGTCACCGTGGAGAACCACGATGCGGCGTCCGTCCGTCATCGGGCTCTTTCTACCACCGCGACGGACGCGGCCCGCGACCCGGACCGGCTGGCCGGCTGACCGCGGTCAGCGCTCGGCGGCCGCGGCGCCGACCTCGGCCCGCGAAGCGGCACTCCGGCGCACCGGCTTATTGCTCGGGGCCTCCCCCTGCTGGACTTCGTAGACCCTGCCCTCGAACTCCTCGAGGAGCTTTTCCGCCCGCTTCAAGCCGTCCTGTGCCTCCTTCTGCTTGGGGGCGCCGAACCAGTCGCGCATGCGGACGCGCTCGAACCAGGCACAGAGCTTTTCATAGTCGGCGCGAATCTCCTCCGCCTCTTCGTAGGTGAAGTTCTGGCGGAAGATCTCGAACTCGATCTCCTTTTCGAAGGTGGTCACGCACTCTTCGATGATCTCTTCGTAGTGCTTCGCGGTCTGGCTCCTGAACTCGCTGACCAGCTTCTCCTCCTCGTCAGCAGCGAGC
>JALYYF010000324.1 GCA_030946725.1 Candidatus Dormiibacterota bacterium | reverse complement strand
TGTGCACGCTCGAGCGCATCAGCGTGGACACGCTCGAGGCGCCGGGCTGGACCCTGTACCTGGTCACATGTTGCGCAGCTTGAGATAGCGCTCGATGTCCTTCGCGTTGATCGCGGCCATCACGGCGATTCCGAGCAGGCCCAGAAGCATCAGCGGCCCCAGGCGCAGGCCACCCCGGCTACGCCGGCTTCCATTCACCAACCCCATGGTTGACCTCCTTTACGCTCAGTTGAAGCTGGACGACCGAATCTGATCGATCTCATCGGTGTAGGCCTCGCCGAGGCCCTCGAGAATACGCTGGGTCTCCAGGGCCTCCTGCTCGTCGATCTTGCTGAGTGCGAAACCGACGTGGATCAGCACATAGTCGCCTGGGGTCGGCCGCTCGTCGCCGGAGAGGAGACCGATGTTCACATTGCGGCGGACGCCGACCACGTCGACCTTGGCGATCTGACGCCCTTCGTCGACGATCTCGACGACCTTGCCGGGTATCGCCAGGCACATCTCAGACCTCCTCCCTCGACGCGACCAGCGCCGGATTACGCCGAACCTCGCCGGCGGCCAACTCCACTTCTTCTACCAACAGCTCCTCTCCGCTCACGATCTGCACGTCCGGTGACCCGCACTGGCCGCAGGAGAAGGGAGCCTCGGGCGACTCGGTCTCCTGGCCGCAGGCTCGGCACCTGACCAGGACGGGGATGTCGACCAACTCCACCCGGGAGCCGCCGGCGGTCGTGCCTTCCGACACCATGGTCCAGGCTTGGTCGAAGACCTCCGGGACGACGCCCTGCAGCCTTCCCACGCGCAGTCGAACACGCTTCACCGGCTCACCGGCGGCCGCGTCGAGCGCGACGCCCAGGACTCCTTCGCAGAGCCCGATCTCGTGCATCAGCCCATCTCCGTCTGCAGGCCGGCCGGGATGGGCGCGAGCAGTCGCCGGACCACGTCCTCGACGAGCTCGACCGCGCCGTCCAGCGCCGTCTCCACGGGCGCGCTGAGGCCCATCTCGCCCTGTTCCCCACCGAGGCTGGCCGGCTCGCAGCCGACAACGTAGAGCCGGGGAGGCTGCCCACCGAACTGCTTGACCATCTTCAACACCGCGACAGGGTCCATACCGTGGCCATCGGCGACCGCGGGTCCGCCGAGCTCGTCGAGCTGCTCCAGGTCCGGCTCCACGACGAAGAGGTCGCCCGGCTGCCCGCCGCGCGACAGGGCGTCGACGAGCACCGCGGCCTGATAGCCCTCCATCAAGGCATAGGCGAGGTCGAAGCCGCGAATGCCGAAGTCCGCCACCTCGACGCCTTCGGGCAGAGGTCTTCGCGAGAGCCTCGCCACCACCTCAACGCCGAACCCGTCGTCGCCCAGGAAGACGTTGCCGATGCCGGCCACCAGAACGCGAGTCACCGCCGTCTCGCTCACGCCGGCTCCACCTCCTCCAGGCGGAAGAAAAAGCGGTGGCCCGGCTGTCTCAGGAGGCCCAGGTCGCGGCCCGGGTCATCGTCCAGCACCACGGCGAGCTGGACCTGGTCGTCGAAGTCCTGCTCGATGGCCTCGACGATCGCGGTCTTTCCTGCCAGCGCCATGTCCATGATGTCCGCCGAACCTCTCGGCCGCAGCCTGACGTGGTCACCGACCCGTAGCTCGGCGGAGCCCCAGGGGATGCTTTCCAGTGGCGCCGTCTGCCCCCACGGGTCCCAGTTCGGGTCGAGACTGCTCATCGCCTCGACTCGCCGGCGAAAGGCGACGCCGTCGCGGCCCAGTCATCGCCATCGACCGGCCGCAGGCTTCGGACCGTCCCGTGCATGCGCATCAGCTCATCAGGGGTGAGGGCTTCCGCTCGCTCCAGGATCTTCCTACCCCGCTCGTCTCCCTGGCGAAGCTCCTGCTTCTCCTCGTCGCTGAGGGTGAGGATGCGAAGGGTGAGGATCTCGTCGATCTCAGTCGCGTCGAAGAGGTCCATCGGGCTCTCCGGCGCCACCTGCGGGTGGTCCTCCAGGATGATGGGCGAGGCGAGCACGGTATGGTCGCTCCCCGGCTCACCCACCAGCACCGGCCAGACGCCGACGTTCTGACATGCCAGTGCAGCCGCGCGCAGGGCCTCCGGTGGGTCGCTCAGGGAGACGAAGCCACCTCCTTCCACGCTCAGGACGGCGTGCGTCGAAGCCATCGACTGCAGCATGGCCTGCTCGCGTCCGACCTTGTCGGGTTCGGGGACGGGCGTGGTGTTCTGGACCCGGACCGTCAGGCGTATCGCTCCTTCGCCGGCCGGCTCGGCGCTCACCTCCGCCTGACCGATGAGCTCTCGCCACTCGCGCCGGACCCCGTCGCCGTCAGGCCCCTCGCCCTGGCCGGCTGGGAGCTCGATCGCCAGGAGCACCGGCTCTCGCAGAAGGTCCGCGAGGCCGAGGTCGGGCGCGGTGGTGCTCCATTCGGTCGCCTCCTGCCAGACCGGCTCTCCGGGCCTGGAGCAGGCGCGCAGCCGGAGGAACCGCACCATCACCGTGAGCCGGCAGCCGGCCGGAAAGGAGGCCGACGCAGCCGGGACCGAGCCACCTCCCGGCGCGGTGACCAGGCTTTGCACCTGCTGAACCCAGGGCTCGAACCCCCCGGTCGCCTCGCTCCAGGTCCGTGGATGGACTCCACCGAAGGTCCACCGCACCTGGTTCTTCACGGCCGAGCGGCGATAGGGATAGAGCAGGTAGCCCTCGTAGAGAACCGCCTTCGCGATGGCGTCGACGTGGTCGATGACCTGGCTCAAGGTCGGCGCAGCTCCTCGGCGCCGAGCAGCAGTGACTCGACCGCCTGCTCCCAGGTCGGCAGGCCGCGCCGGGACTTGTAGGCCAGCAGCCGGTCGAAGACGTCCTTCCGGAGGTTCAGCCAGGCGGTGTTCGGGTAGTAGAGCCGCATGACGTCCTGCCACACGCTTACCGGCATCCGATAGGTCGCCTCCTCGCTCCAGGAGACGCGGGTGACCTGCAGTGCGCCGCCAGGTCCGGCAAAGAAGATCGAGCCGCTGAAGAGCAGGGTCAGTGGCACGTCGCCGTCCTCGAGGCCGTCGAAGTACTTGGTGATCTGGAGGTTGAAGTCGTAGGTGCAGGGCACCTGGAGGTCGACCAGGATGCTGCCGGTGAAAGGGGGGACGTTGACGCTCACGTTCGTCCAGAGCAGGCTGCGCAGCGTCTCACTCCAGCGGGAGGGATCTCCGAAGAGGTCCACAAGCCGCTTGCGCTCCTCCTCGCCGTAGCGGCGCCTGGTCGCCTCGATGCGCACCTGGCAGCTGAGGAGGACCGCGTGGACCGGCTCGTCGCCGGCCTCGTTGACCCGAAGCTTCAGGGCCAGCGTCGGCGTGGCCGCAAAGGAAACGGCCTCTGCGCCCTCGACGCTGAAGTTCAGCTCAGGCATCGCCAGAAGCCGGCGCGCCGACCGTTTTAGCCACCGCCTTCAACTCGCCGAAGAAGCCGTTGATGGACCTCCAGACCTCGGTCCCACCCGAGAGCCCGCGCCAGCCGGTCCGGATCAGGCCGACCAGCTGGTACCCGCGATCGATCGGTACCAGGTAGTGATCGCGCGTGCTGCCCACGCGGTTGACGAGCAGTGCCTCGACATCGGGCTCCAGCTCCTTGAGGATCGGGTTCGCCGTCTCCAGCTCCTCCCAGGACTCCAGCTCGAGCAGCGATTCGGTCGCGCCCGCGGGCCCGGGATAGAGGGGGACGACGCGGCCTTCCGGCGTGCTTCGGAAGAAGAAGGCCATGTTCACCGGAATCAGCAGGCTGTCCCAGAGCTCGTCCGGCATGTCGAAGCCGGCCAGATACAGGACCCGATCGGGAATCATCTTGTACTTGCGCTCGCTCTGTCCGCCGAACAGCAGGGCGCAGGGGTCGCACGCACAGACCAGCTGGCGGTTCGCCGGTTCCATCAGGTGCCGGTGACCCTCGCGCAGCGGGGCGCTGCAAAGGTCGCACTGCTCCACCGCCTGCGCCTCCCGGGCCAGCCGGCGCAGGCTGGTGAAGGGCATCTGGCTCATCGTGCCGCGGCCGCCGGGATGGCCACCCTTACTACGCCGCCCTCGATGAGCAGCGGAACCGGCTCCAGATGCTGAGAGGAGTCCTCGATGCAGCGGCCGGCGTGGCGCGCGTCGAAGCGGTGCCCGCAGCCGGGGCAGGCGAGGATGACGGCATCCAGCCGGGCGCCCTCGAGCGACCCGGAGCAATTCGGGCAACCGTCTCGGTATGCGTACCAGCTCTCGCCAAGCCGGCAGCACACGAGTCCCGTCCCGCCGACCTCGAGGACGCGTATCGCCGACGGCTCGAGGCCTTCGAGGCCCCGCACCTCCTGCCAGTCCCCGTCAGGCGCTGCCTTCTCCGCAGGCCGGATCTGGGTGAGGGGTATGAAACCGGCCGTCGGTTGAGGTGGCGTGACGCCTGCGACGTGGATGGCCAGGACATCAGGCGCCGTCTCCGATATCGCCTGCTCTATCGCGTACTTGAGCGTCATCGCAGAGGAGGGGCAGCCGTCGCAACTGCCCTCCAGGCGAAGGCTCACGGAGCCGTCCCGAACCTCCAGCAGGTCGACGTTTCCGCCGTGGGAAGCCAGGTACGGGCGTACCTTGTCGAGCGCCTGCCGCACCCGGCTCTCGAGAGGCAGGGGGTGGACGCCGTGAAGCAGCAGCAGGCCACCGACCACCTCGTCGCCGGAGAGCTGTTGAAGAACCCGGTCCTCGCCGCTCTCCTCCAGCACCTGGACGACTCGCGCGAGGCCGTCACCATGCAGCGACAGCAGTGCCTGGATGGCCTCCACCGCCGTTCGCCTGGCATTCTCGTCCGGCAGCCCCTCCAGCTGCTGGACGAGCGATTCGGCCTCCGCGAGCCTCTTCTCGAACTCCTTCTTCAGAGGGAAAGGGCCTCCTACTGCGGCATGCCGAACATCGGCGAGTGCTGCAGGTCCAGGGTCTTGCCGGGGCCCAGGTACATGTGGACTCCGCAGGGGAGGCAAGGATCGAAGCTGCGCACCGTCCGCATGATGTCGATCCCCTTGAAGTTCTCTGGTCCGTTCTCTTCGAATATCGGCGTGTTCTGCACCGAGTCCTCGTAGGGGCCCGGCGTCCCGTAGATGTCGCGGACGCTGCCGTTCCAGGGCGTCGGCGGGTAGGGGTGGTAGTTGGCGATCTTCTTGTCCCGGATCACGAGGTGGTGGGAGAGGACGCCGCGGACCGCCTCATGGAACCCGCACCCGATTGCCTCGTCAGGCACCTCGAAGGGCGTGTGTGTCTGCGTCCGGCCCGCGTACAGCTCGGCCAGGCCCTGCTCGACGAAGTAGTAGGCGCAGGCGGCCACGTAAGCCTGGAAGTAGGTGCGGGCACGGTTGCGCTCGATGGTGTTGCTCCACTGCGGGACCTTCCACTCGAACTCGGTCTCGGGCATGGTCGCCGTCTTGGGCAGGTAGATCTTGACGCTGTTCCCGGTCGCCTTGACGTAGCCGATGTCGACCAGACCGGCAAGGGCTGTCGCCCAGAGGCGCGCGATGGCGCCTCCGCCGGTGTCCATCGCCAGGTGCTCCCCGTTGTGCAGCCAGCGCGGCGACATCGTCCAGGAGTACTTGCCGCCTGGAGTCATGTCCCGCTTCTGCGGCCGGGGGATGGTGGTCTGGTTCCATGGATGCCGCTTGTCGACAGGGTTGCCCAGTGGGTCCCTCTGCACGAACATCTCCTCGTTCTGCCAGTCGTCGTAGTAGGAGCTGCCGAGGAGGATTCGGATGTTCAGGTTGATGTCCACCAGGTCGGTGGTCACCAGCTTGCCGTCCACGACCACGCCGGGAGTCACGTACATCGCGCGACCCCAGTCGCTCATGTTCTCGTAGCGGTAGTCGCACACCGCCGGGTCGTTGAAGGCGCCCCAGCAGCCGACCTGGATGCGACGCTGGCCCACCTTCTCGTATCCGGGGAGCGCCTCGTAGAAGAAGTCGAAGATGTCGTCGTGGAGGGGGACCATCTTCTTCATGAACTCGGCATA
>JALYYF010000498.1 GCA_030946725.1 Candidatus Dormiibacterota bacterium | reverse complement strand
CGCGGCCGAAGGTCCGCTGCACCAGCATGGCGTCGATCGCGGCTTCGGCCTGGGCCATGCTGGAGCAGACCAGGACACCCTTGCCGAGCGCCAGGCCGTCCGCCTTGACGGCGACCTGGCCCTTCCGGGCCCGGGCCCAGCGCTTGGCCGGCGCCGCCTCGGTGAACACCTCGTGGGCGGCGGTCGGGATTCCCGCGCTGCCCATCAGCTCCTTGGCAAAGGCCTTGCTGGTCTCGATCCGGCCAGGCTCCTTGCTGGGGCCGAAGACGGGGACTCCGGCATGGCGCAGGGCGTCGCCGACGCCCGCAGCCACGGCCGACTCCGGCCCCAGCACGACCAGGTCGAGCTTTTCCTTGCGCGCCAGCTTCACCAGCTTGGCCGGCTCGTCCGCGGAGACCTGCACGTTGCGCGCCACCGCCGGCGTCCCCCCGTTGCCGGGGGCGACGTAGAGCCGCTCGGTGAGCGGCGAGCGAGCGCACTTCCAGGCCAGCGCGTGCTCGCGGGCGCCGGAACCCACGATGAGGAGCCTCACCTCCCGAAGGTTATCCCAAGTCCGTTCTCCCCCCGCCCCCGCGGCAATCCCGTTGCTTTAGGTCCCTCCCCCTTGCGGGGAGGGTAGGGAGGGGGTCTCCTGGCGGCCGCGCGGTGCGGATGAAGCTAGCGGCATTTTGGCTGCGTCTGAATAGGACCCCCTCCCAGCCCTCCCCGCAAGGGTGAGGGAAATCGCCCATTGGGGGGTGCGCCTCAGCCGCCCCGCGGCGGGAGGTAGGAGGGGGTCCCCAGCCGCCCTCAGCTGCGAGGCCGGTCTTCGCCCTCCGGCGGCCGGGCCGCGGCGCGCATGGCGCGGGCCAGCCGGCCGGTCCGGCGGATGGCCGACTGCCCCTCGGGACGCTGGGAGGCCTGCGCCCAGAGCCGCGCGGCGCTTCGAGCCGCCGCGATCTCGATGCCCTCCGCCGGCTTCGAGGCCGGCCGGGCCGCCGGCTCGCGCTGGCTCGGCTCGCGGGGTGAGGCGGGCGCCTCAGGGGCGGCGGCGGACGGTCTCCGGCGGCGGCTCATGTAGCTCCCCACCACGACCACCACCGCGAGGCCGGCGCCCAGCGGCCACGCGGAGAACGAGAAGACCTCGCTGGCGAGCCAGACCCAGCCGGGGGCCCAGACCAGCGTGCCTATGAACAGACCCAACTCGATCGCGGTGACCAGCAGGATCGCGTACCAGAGCCGCCGTGCCCATCGCGGCAGCCGGCGGAAGAATGCAAGGCCGCGCACGGCTCAAGGCTAGCGGACCTCGGGGTTGGCTACTCCCACTCGATGGTGCCGGGCGGCTTGCTGGTGATGTCGTAGACCACCCGGTTGACGCCCTTGACCTCGTTCACGATGCGGTTCGAGATGCGGCCCAGGACCTCGTGCGGCAGCCGGGCCCAGTCGGCCGTCATGGCGTCCTCGGAGGTGACCACGCGCACCGCCACCAGGTTGGCGTAGGTGCGGAAGTCGCCCATGACCCCCACCGTTTGCAGCGGCGTGAGCACGGCGAAGGACTGCCACACCTTGCGGTAGAGCCCGTTCTTCTTGATCTCGTCCACGACCACCCAGTCGGCGCCGCGCAGGATCTCCAGCCGCTCGGCGGTCACCTCGCCCAGGCAGCGGACCGCGAGCCCGGGGCCCGGGAAGGGCTGCCGGTAGACCATGTCCTCGGGCATCCCCAGCTCGCTGCCGACGGCCCGGACCTCGTCCTTGAACAGGTAGCGCAGGGGCTCGATCAGCTGGAAGCGGAGCCCCGGGGGAAGTCCGCCCACGTTGTGGTGCGTCTTGATACGGGAGGCCGTCGACGCCGTGTCGTGGGCGGTGGACTCGATGACGTCCGGGTAGAGCGTGCCCTGGGCCAGGAGGTCGATGTCGCCCAGGCCGCGCGCCTCCTCCTCGAAGACGCGGATGAACTCGCGGCCAACCACTTTGCGCTTGTCCTCCGGGTCCACCACGCCGCTCAGCGCCTCCAGGAAGCGCTCGCTGGCGTCCACGTAGCGCAGGTTGAGGTCGAGGTTGCCGTGGAGCACGTCCAGCACGCGCTGCGGCTCCTCACGCCGCAGCAGGCCGTTGTTGACGAAGACGCAAGTGAGCTGGTCGCCGATCGCCCGGTCCACCAGCGTGGCGGCCACCGCCGAGTCGACGCCTCCGCTCAGGGCGCAGATGACGCGGCGGTCGCCCACTGTGGCCCGGATCTGATCCACCGCCTCGCGGATGAAGGACCCGGGCGTCCAGGTGCCCTCGCACCTGCAGACGCTGTAGAGGAAGTTGCGGAGCATCTCGCGGCCCTGCGGCGTGTGCTGGACCTCGGGGTGGAACTGGATGCCCATCACGCCCGTCCCGTCGCTGAAGGCGGCCACCGGCGAGTTGCCGCTGCTGCCCAGCGGGTGGAAGCCGGGCGGCAGCCGGAGGACGTGGTCGCCGTGGTTCATCCAGACCGGCAGCTCGGCGGGCAGGCCGTCGAACAGGCCGCCTGCGTCCTCGACGGTCAGGATCGCGGGGCCGTACTCGCGCTTGCTCGCGGGTGCCACCTCGCCGCCGAGGTGGCGGGCGATGAGCTGCATGCCGTAGCAGATGCCGAGCACGGGCACTCCCGCCCGCAGCGCGGCCGGGTCGACCTGGGGAGCGCCGGGCTCGTAGACGCTGGCCGGGCCTCCGCTGAGGATCAGGCCGGCCGGGTGGCGAGCCTCGAGCTCGGCCCAGGGGGTGTTGCCCGGGACCAGCTCGCAGTAGACGCGGGCCTCCCGAACCCGGCGGGCGATGAGCTGGGAGGTCTGCGACCCGAAGTCGAGGACGAGGACCGTCTCCCGCCGCGGCGCGACCTCCACGCTTGGAGCCACGTCGCCCTGCGCGAAAGCAGTCCCGCTCAGGTCTCCCTCCTGAGAGGGAGACCTTGTAGGTCAAGATCCGGCTCCGCACGCCGCACAAGTCGTCGCTCCAGCCGGCCTGCTTCGCTTCGTAAGGAAAGGGGTCCGCGGGGGAAACCTGGGTTTCCTCCGCGTGTCAGTTCAAGACCCGGCTCCGGCCGCCGCACAGGTCGTCGCCGTTGCCATGCTTCGCTTCGTAAGGAAAGGGGTCCGCGGGGGAAACCTGGGTTTCCTCCGCGTCTCAGTTCAAGACCCGGCTCCGGCCGCCGCACAGTTCGTCGCTCCAGCCGGCCTGCTTCGCTCCGGAAGGAAAGGGGTCCGCGGGGGAAACCTGGGTTTCCTCCGCGTGTCATCCCATCCCTACCGACTGGCTGCGCTGAAGCGCCTTGCCTTCGCTGGCGATGGCAGGCGCGATGACCATGTCCACGGTCTGGAACTCTTTGAGGTCGTGCGCTCCGCAGACGCCGAGTGCGCTGCGCAGCGCGCCTGAGAAGTTCTGTGTGCCGTCGTCCACGCGGGCCGGGCCGCAGAGGATCTCCTGGAGCGTCGCCTTGACGCCGACCTCGATGCGGGTGCCGCGGGGAAGGTTGGGGTCCGGAGTCGCCATCCCCCAGTTGAAGCCCCGCGACGCCGACTCCGCGGCACCGGCCAGCGGCGAGCCGAACATGACGGCGTCCGCGCCGGAGGCGAAGGCCTTGCAGACGTCCGCCCCCACCCGCATGCCGCCGTCGGTGATCACGGCCACCCGGTTGCCGCTGCGGGCGTAGTGCTCGTCCCGAGCCGCGGCCACGTCCACGGTGGCCGTCACCTGTGGCACGCCGACGCCCAGGACGCCCCTGGTCGTGCAGGCGGCTCCCGGTCCCACGCCGACCAGGACGCCGGCGACGCCGGTCTCCATCAGCTCCAGGGCGGCCTGGTAGCCGACGCAGTTGCCGACCACGACCGGGATGGTGAGCTTCCGGCAGAAGTCGCCGAAGGAGAGCTGGTGGTACGAGCGCGAGTGGTGCCGGGCGGTCAGCACCGTCCCCTGCACGACAAGCATGTCGGCGCCGGCCTCCTCGATCAGCTCGGCCCGCTGCTCCGCGTGGGCGGGGACGGTGGAAACGGCGCAGGGCACTCCGGCGGCCTTCACCTGGCGGATGCGCTCGCCGATCAGGCGTGCCTTGACCGGCTCCCGGTAGGCCTCCTTGAGGACCTGGTTGACCTCGCCGCGGCCGGCCTCGGTGATTCGCCGCACCACGGGTGCCGGGTCCTCGTATCGGGTCTGGATGCCGTCCAGGTTGAGGACGGCGAGGCCGCCCATGCGTCCCATGGCGATCGCGAAGTCGACGTCCACGACACCGTCCATGGCCGAGGCGAGGAAAGGGAGGCCAAACGTCAGCTGGCCGAGACCGAATGAGATGTCGACATCTTCCGGGTTGATGGTCACCCCACCGGGGACCAGGGCCACCTCGTCGAAGCCGTAGGCGCGGCGGGCTCGCCTGCCGATGCCGATTTCATGGTCCGTTTCTGCGGGTCGGACAGTGGTGGCGATGGGTATGCGTGCTCCTCTGCTTGGGCGGGCGCCATCGATTATATATCGACCTGGATTCGCAGCCTCGGGGCAGGGTATAGGTGCGGATGCACCCCGCGCAAGGGGCACTGATACCGCCGTCCTCGCCAATCTATCCTGATAGGTACGCCATGGCGATGAAGACGCTCGAGTACCTCCGCGGCATCTCCCCCGAGGACTGCCGGCGCCTGCGGGCGCGGGGCATCCGGCACAGCAACCAGCTCCTGCACGCGACGACCCTGGAGATCGACCGGCAGCGCCTCTCGGCGAAGACCGGGATCAGCGAGGCCCGCCTTCACGAGCTCGGCAGGCAGTCCGCGATGCTCGAGATCTCGGGGATGGAGCCGTTCCTGCCGGTCATCCGCCGTCTGGGCATCACCGGCCTGAAGCAGCTGAAGAGGACGGATCCGGCGGAGCTCCAGGCCAAGATCCTGGAGGCCGTGGGGATGATGGGCGCACCCTCGCTGACCATGGTCCAGTACTGGGTCAGCCAGGCCCGCACCATCGACGTGATGGAGGAGCCCGGCGAGGGAGAGCCGGCCCAGCTCGAGAGCCCTGCGCTCCTTGGCGTGCCGGTGGACGCCCAGCCACTGCCCACGGTTACCGAAGGCGTCGTCAGCTAGCCTGAGGGACCCCCCTCCCTACCCGAGTCTCTCCCCCGCGAGTCGGTGGAGTACCCCGGCCGTGCCGGGGGGAGGGGGGACGAGCTGTCAGGGATAGATGCCCCGGACCACGCTGGCGTTCGCTACGCGTTGGACGGCCAGGCAGTAGGCGGCGGTGCGGAGGTCTACGCGCTTGTTCACGCTGGTGTGGAGCACCTCGTAGAAGGCGCGCGTGATCACGTGGTGGAGCTTGGTGTTGATCTCCTCCTCCTCCCAGAAGAAGGCCTGTAGGTCCTGCACCCACTCGAAGTAGGAGACGACCACGCCGCCCGAGTTGGCCAGGATGTCCGGCAGCACGAAGATGCCGCGCTCGTTCAGCAGGGCGTCCGCCTCCGGTGAGACCGCGGCGTTGGCCGCCTCGGTGATCAGGCGAGCCCGGATCCGGTCCGCGTTTCGCTCCGTGATCTGCTGCTCGATGGCCGCGGGAACCAGCACGGTCACCGGAAGCTCGAGCAGGTCCGCTCCCGAGATGTCCTCCGCCTTCTTGAACCCGCTCACGCCGCCCCGGAACTGCCGGTGCTCGTCCAGGGCGGATAGGTCGAGCCCGTGAGGGTTGTAGACAGCGCCCTTCGAATCGCCGATGGCGACGACGCGCAAACCTGCTTCGTTGAGCAACCTGATCGTCGATTCGCCCACCTGGCCGTAGCCCTGGACCGCCACGGTCGGCGTCTCATCGTCCACGTGGAGGTACTTGAGGGCCTCCAGCGTCAGGTAGGTGATGCCGCGGCCAGAGGCGTCGATCCGGCCCTCCGAGCCGCCGACGTCGACCGGCTTCCCCGTCACCGACGCCGTCACCGAGTGGCCGGAGTGCATGGAGATGGTGTCCATGATCCAGGCCATGATCTGTGGATTGGTGCCGAGATCGGGTGCGGGGATGTCCTTCTCCGG
>JALYYF010000322.1 GCA_030946725.1 Candidatus Dormiibacterota bacterium | reverse complement strand
CTCGACCGCGCCGGCGTGATCCCGGAAAAGGAGGAGGAGGACGCCGCCGACGACAAGGTCGACGAAGACCGCCTCGCCGTCTTCCGGGACCTCGTCAACAGCCTGGACCTCCCCGACCTGCCCGACGAACCGGGATCCCGAGGCCGCGGCAGCCGATCGTAGACATCGGGGAGTTCCTCCCCCGCCTGCTGGGGGAGGTTGGTGGGAGGCGTCCCACAATCGGTGTTTGATTTATTGTTCTTGCGGTTTTTTTGATGGGGATTGAAGGGGGGTTGACACCCCGGCGGGGAGAGACGCTGGGGGTGCTCCGCCGTCTGGCCGCGGAGCGTGGTGGCGGTGTGCACTACTCCGATGTGGCCGCCGCGATGGGGATCTCGGCCTGGACCGCCTACGGCCTTCTACGCGAGCTCGAACGAGCCGGAGTGGCGGCGCGCAGCTATGCCATCCCGGGCGAGGTGGTCAGGCAGTCGGCTCGCCGGGGTGGGCGCTCGCGGATCCTCTTCTCCCCCTCCGGAGGCGCCCTGCCATCGGTCGAGCTGGTCGATCACCTTCGCCGCGCCGTGGAGCGGTTCGGGTCGATCGCCGACGAGGGTGTGGCGGCCCGGCTCTACCTGGCGGAGGCACTGCAGGGCGCCGGGGGAGACCTCGGGCTGCATCTCGGCTACTGGATCGCTCGCCTGGAAGCCGCCGGCAGGAGTGCCTCCGACGCGGTGCTCGAGGTGCTGGACAGCCGGGCGGTTCCCGCCGCCAAGATCCAGACGGTGGCCGGCATGGGCCTGGGCTCCGTGCTCGGCCAGCTGAACCGGGCCAGGCTCGCCGAGCGCCTGGTCACGGCCGTGACCAGGCTGTCCTCGCTGCTGGAGGACGCCCAGCGCAACTCGGACAGCGCGTTGGTGACCCTGGTGGAGGCGGC
This sequence comes from Candidatus Dormiibacterota bacterium, assembly GCA_030946725.1. Taxonomy (GTDB): domain Bacteria; phylum Chloroflexota; class Dormibacteria; order Dormibacterales; family Dormibacteraceae; genus Nephthysia. The sequence continues at coordinate 4,725 of JALYYF010000322.1, read as the reverse complement.
CCGCGGAGTGCACGCGGTCAACATCCGCTCGCAGGGCCTGCGGCCATGACCGGGCACCGGGTCGCGATCGTCACGGACTCCACCGCCGATATCTCGCCGGAGCTGGTGGCAGCGCGCCAGATCAGCGTGGTCCCGCTCACGGTGAATCTGGACGGCCGAAGCTACCTCGACGGCGTGGACATCACACCCGCGGAGTTCTACGCACGTATGGGCACCAGCAGCGGCATGGCGACGACCTCTCAACCCGCGCCGGGGCAGTTCGCCGAGGTCTACGAAAGGCTGCTGGCAGCTCACGAGGAGGTCGTGTCTCTTCACATCTCCTCCCGGCTCAGCGGGACCTTCGCCGCTGCGGTGCAGGGAGCCGAGCTGGTGGGCGGCGATCGGGTCAAGGTGGTGGACACCGGCCAGGTCTCGATGCCGCTCGGCCTCCTCGTCCTCGCCGCCTCCGACATGGCGGCCGCCGGGGAAAGCGCGTTGGGCGTCCTGGAACGGCTGACACCCATCCGGGAGGCGGTACGCGTCTACTTCATGGTGGGAACGCTCGAGTACCTTCGGCGGGGAGGCAGGATCGGCCGCGCCAGCGCCCTTCTGGGCTCGGTCCTCCAGGTCCGGCCGGTCCTGACGCTGCTGGACGGCGAGGTCACGCCGCTGGAACGGGTGCGGACTCAGGAGAGGGCGCTATCGCGGGTGGTGGAGCTGGCCAAGCTGTCCGGCGGCCGCATCTGCGCGCTGATCGGACACGCGGCTGCGGAGGAACCGGCGCAGCGCATCGCAGAAGCCCTCGAGCCGGTTGCTGAGACCCTGATCCTGGCGCAGTTGGGTCCGGTGGTCGGCGCGCATGCCGGGCCTGGGACCGTGGGCGTCGGCTGCTATCCCGCCGAGCTGTTTCCGCTGGGCCTGCGGCGGCTCACTTCGGTCGCCACCACGTGATGGCCGAGGGGCTGGCCTGTTTCTCGAGCCGGCCCTCGCGGCTGAGCGACTGCAGGTGAGCAAGGCCCTCCTGGAGAGCCATTCGCATCTCGTGTAGGTTCGGCCTCAGGCCCCAGACCGCGACCGCAACCTCCCAGCCGTTCATCTCGCCGCCCGCCAGGACCGAGAGCATCTGCTCCTTCCGGCGCCGGTGGTGGTCCACCAGGTAGCCGACCCGCTCGGACACGGCACTGAAGGGTTGGCCGTGTGACGGCAGGACGAGGCTGGGGCTCAGCTGCTCGATCCTTCGCAGGCCGCCGAGGTAGTCGTCGAGCGGGTTTGGTGTGCTCTGCGGGTGGAGCCCTATGTTGGGGCTGGAATCCGGCAGCAGCTGGTCGCCCGCGAAGAGCAGGCCGTCGGTGGCGTCGAAGAGGCAGACGTGACCCGGTGAGTGACCGGGCGTCCACTCGACGCGGAGGCGCCGCGTCCCCATCTGGAGCATCTCGGTTCCGTCGAGCTGCAGCGCGGGGTCGGCCGGCTTCACGAACTCCCTGATCCAGGTGGAGGCGTTCTTGAGAAATTCCGCCTCCTCTTCCGGAACCCCGTGGATGAGAAGGTAGCGCCCGACCTCTTCGACCAGCTGCTCGACCTCCAGGTACCGGGGATTGACCATCGGGACCTCCAGGCGGTGCAGGTAGAGGTCAGTCCCGGCTCGGCGCGTGATCTCGCCGGCACCACCGTAGTGGTCCGGGTGGATGTGGGTGACCAGCAGCCGCCGCAGGCGTGCGTCCGGGCCTGCCAGGCGCTCCACCGCCCGCCAGATGATCGCCAGCGATTCGTCCGAGCTCATCCCGCAGTCGATCATGTCGACCTCGCCGTCCTCCGGAAGCAGGAAGCAGTTGACGTGCCCGTCCTCCCAGGGGATCGGCAGGCGCAGCTGCCATACGCCGGCGCTCACCTCGCTGAGGGCGAGATCGTCGCTGCTCGCGAACATGCCTCTGTATAAGATGAAGCTCTACGCATGCCGCCGAGCGTCATGGAATGGAGGACCGCATGAACGACGAGCTCACGCCCGGCCAGGTGATCGGGGCGATGCCGGACTACTTTCAGCCGGAGAAGGCGGGCAACACCAACGCCACGATCCAGTTCGACCTCAGTGGTGAGCAGGCCGGCAAGTGGTTCCTCAAGGTCGGCGACGGGCACGCATCAGCCACCGAGGGCCAGGCAGAGAACCCGAACCTGACGCTGCTCGCAGACGGTCGGGATGCGGTGAAGATATTCACCGGCAAGATGGACCCGACGGCGGCCTTCATGAGCGGCAAGCTGAAGATCAAGGGCGACATGGGCCTTGCCATGCGCATGCAGTCCATGTTCCGCCGACCCAGCTAGCGGCACCCGCTGCCGCCGGCCCGGCCGGCCCCCGAGGGGCCGCCCGACGGCCTCACCGATTGCCCCATTCCCTTTTCCAAAAAGAGGGCTTGCCGTGGGCCGAAACTCTGATAGTCTTCGTCACCTTCGCTGCCAGGGATTTGACGGAGGGCTCGTCGGAAATGACCTATGAGGACAGGGAGCGGATCGCACGGCTGGAGGCCAACCGGGCTGCGCTGACGAGACTGGCGTCGCAGTTCGAGGAGGAGGCGGGCCTGAACCGCCCGATCGCCGAGAGTGTGGGTGACGTGATCACCCGAGACTTCGAGGACACTGACTTCGCCCAGGTCCTCAGCGATCGTGAGATCAACGACACCATGATCCACCTGCTGGCCGAGAACCGCGAGCAGGTGGAGCGAGCGCTGTACCGACTCGCGGAGGGCAAGTACGGCGAGTGCGAGGACTGCGCCCGCACGATCCCGACCGAGCGCCTACGCTTCCGGCCGGAAGCCACCCGCTGCGTGGACTGCCAGTCGCGCTGGGACCGATTGAATCGCCGTAGCGCATAAAACGCGGGGGAAACCCAGGTTCCCCCCACGGGCCCGCCCTCCTCGCGGGAGTGACGGCTGGCTTCGGGGAAACAACTCATACGGCCGGAGTGAATCCGGCCTTTCGAGTAGCGCGTTCTTTCGGTTCCCTGCCCTGGCGTGGAGGGAAGGACAAGGCGGCTAGCTACCTACGAGGCCGTAGACGACTGACTTTTGGTCTGTGTACTGGTAGAAGGCTTCGATTCCGTGCTCTTTGCCGTAGCCGGATTGCTTGGTGCCGCCGAAGGGAAGTTCGTCGTGGGCTATCTGTAGGGCGTTGACCCAGGTGTAGCCGGCCTCCAGCTCCTGGACGGCCCGGTGGGCTGCCGACATGCTCGACGTCCAGATCGAGGAGCCGAGCCCGAACGGGGAGGCGTTGGCGCGGCTCAAGCCGTCGTCGAGGTCCCCGATCCGCATCACCGGCAGCGCCGGTCCGAACACCTCTTCGGTCACCATCCGGGAGTCGTCGGGTACGTCGACCAGGATCGTGGGGTTGATGAAATAGCCGTTTTCGTACTCGGCGCCTTCGGGGCGCCCCCCACCGAAGACGACCCGGGCGCCCCGCTCGACGGCGTCCTTCACCTGCGCCTCAACCTCCGCCCGCTGGGTCTCAGAATGCATCGGCCCCATCCGGCTCTCGCGCTGCATCCCGTTTCCCGGCTTCAGCTTCCGAGCCCTCTCGACCAGCCGCTCGACCAGCGGGTCGAACACGGCGTCCTGGACATAGAGCCGCTTGATGGCCAGGCAGGCCTGCCCGCAGTTGAAGAAGCGGCCCACCGAGATCGCCTTCGCCGCCTCGTCGAGGTTGGCGTCCTCCAGGACGATGCACGGGTCTGAGCCACCGAGCTCGAGCACCACCTTCTTGAGGAGAGGAGCGGCCGCGGCGGCGACCTTCTTGCCGGTGGGGGTGGACCCGGTCAGCGCCACCTTCCGGATCAGGGGGTGGGTCACGATGGCTTCTCCGGTGCCCGGTCCCAGGACCACGTTGACGACTCCCTCGGGAAGCCCGCCCTCGATCAGCGCTTCGATGCAGCGCAGGGTCGCCAGAGGGGTGGTCGAGGACGGCTTGAGCACCACAGCGTTCCCTGCAGCCAGAGACGGCGCGACCTTGTTGGCGGCCAAGGTCAGGGGGAAGTTCCAGGGGACGATGGCGCCGGTCACCCCGATCGGGCGGCGGAGGACGAGGCCGTACTGGGTGACGTCAGGCAGCGAGATGTACTCCCCGTGCACCTTGTCTGCCAGGTCGGCGAACCAGGCGATGTTCTCACCGAAGCGCCTGGCCTCGATTTTCGACTCGAGGAGGGTCTTGCCCTGCTCCGCCGTCAGGACGGGCGCGATCTCGTCGACCTTCTCCAGCATGTGTGCGGCCGCCGCGTGCAGGATGCGGGCGCGCTCCGCAGGAGCCAGCTTGCCCCAGCTCTTCTGAGCCTTCTCTGCCGCGCGAGCTGCCCGATCGACGTCCTCGACGCCCCCGTTGGGGACCTCGTCGACTACCTCCCCGGTGGCCGGGTTCTTCACCTGGTAGGTCTCACCTGAGGCGGCTGAGGCCCGCTCTCCTTCGATGATCATGGTCGCCAATTGAGCACCCCCGATTTCTGGTGGGACTGGACCGGAGACCGGTCCAGGAGTATTACTCCGATCACGCTTCTTTCCTGGAACGTCATCTCCTGGAACTGCTAGTGTCCTGCTTCGGAAGTTCGTCGAGCAGATTGTGGCAGGCAGCCGCAGGCTGCTGGTCCGGGCGCCGAGGCGAAGGAAGGGGTGGCACTAGGAGGAGCGCATCTGAGATGCGTGACGACGACGGGCCGGGCCCCCTGACGCCCGCATCGACGTCCGGAGCCGCAATATGCCGGCGAATTTC
>JALYYF010000486.1 GCA_030946725.1 Candidatus Dormiibacterota bacterium | reverse complement strand
TCCCTCCCCCTTGCGGGGAGGGTAGGGAGGGGGTCCTGGCCACGATCACGAGTTGGAGAGCCGACTTTCGCGGGGCAGAGACTTGGGTAGGAAGGGGGCCCTAGGTCGCTGTGGCCTTGATGGTGATCAGGGCGCCGGGGTTGTCGTGCCAGAGGCTGGCCAGCTCGGGGCTGTTGGCCGAGCAGGAGACCTCCGATGTGGCTCCGGGGTCGGTCGCGGGGATCGGCGCGGTGCAGCTCGCGTAGACAGTGGACCCGTCCTGACTGGTCACGTCGAAATGCGCGGTCCCATCGCCGCGGCCGGCACCCTGATTGCGGAAGACCCCGTTCGCGGGGCAGCCGCTGGCCGTGGTGCAGTGGCTGCCGGGGATCGACCAGCTGACGTTGACGAAATGGGCGGCGCTGGTCGGGGTCGGCGTCGCGGAGGGCGATGGCGTGGGCGTGACGACCGCAGGAGGCTGCTGGTTCGAGAGCTGGCCGGCGGGGCTGCGGCCCGAAGAGGTCAGGCGACCCACCGTCAGGCCGACGGCGAAGATCAGGAGCACGAGGACCACCAGGCCGAGCAGCAGCACGCGGAGATCGAACCGCGGCGGACTCGACGTGGCCGGCTGCCGCCTTGGGGTGCCCGCCGCGCGCGCCGGCGGGCTCAGCTCGGCGGCCGGCTCCTCGGGCTGGCCCACGGTCCGCACCAGCATGGGACCGGATTGCAGGCGTCCACAGCGCCGGCAGTGCCGGTCGTCGGCCTCCATCGGCGCTCCGCACGAGGTGCAGAAGGCCTTCATTCTCCCCTCCATGAGACGCGCCCGCCGATTCTACCGGTGGGCCTGACCACCGAGAGTCGCTCGGAATAGGACGCCCTGCCCTCCCGTGAAGGTCACGTCGGGATACCAGAAGTCCCGGCTCAGCTCCTCGAAGCCGAATCCGGCGTGGAGTTCGATGCTGGCCCGGTTCAAGCTGTTGGCGAAGTAGTAGGCCTGTTGGGTGCGCCCGGCGAGCCACTCCAGGCGTCCCCGGGTCAGCTCGGCGCCCAGGCCCAGGCGGCGGCTCTCGGGCCGGACGATCAACCCCTGCAGGTACCAGCCGGCGGGTGCGTGGTTGGCCGGCGCATCCGCCGGCGGATCGAAGCGGCCGGCGAGGCCGTAGCCCGCGACCTCGTCTTCGACCAGCCCCACCAGGAGGAGCCGATCTTCGGCGGACCGCGCCAGCGCCCGCGAGAAACGCCGCTCGAGCTCCGGGATCTGGCCGCCCTCCCGCTCCTGGCGGATCGCGGCCAGCGCGCCCAGGTCGGCGCGCCTGGCCTCCCGAACCGATAGGCGAGGTGGTGAGGCGGGCGGGGACCGATCCGGCTCGAAGGGCGCGAAGCGGCGGTCCGTCAGGGAACTCAGGCTCGTGAGGCGAAGGCTGGATAGGTTCCGAACAGGCGGACCTCGCGTGCCGCCCGTTCCAGCTCGCAGAGCGCCGCCTCCGCCGTGGCCGGGACGTCCACCTGGAAGTCGAGGAAGAAGCGGTACTCGAAGGGCAGGTGCGGGATGGGCCGGGACTCCAGCCTGGTCAGGTTCACGTCGCGGGAGGAGAAGCAGGAGAGGGCCGCCAGCAGGCTGCCCGGCATGTGCGCGGTGACGAAGGCGAGCGACGTCTTGTCGCCCGGCTGGGCCTGCCCGGGCCGCCGGGGGGTACCCTGCCGCGCGACGAGGAAGCGGGTCTGGTTGGAGTCGTCATCCTGGATGCCTCGCGCCAGGATCTCGAGTCCGTAGCGGGACGCGGCCTGGGCGCTGGCCACCGCCGCCAGGCCCGGCTCACCCTGCTCGGCCACGTGGCGCGCAGCTCCTGCGGTGTCGTAGAAGGGGACGGCCTCGATGGCCCGAGACTCCAGGTAGCGGGCGACCTGGGCCAGGGCCTGAGGCTGGGAGAGCGCCCTTCGGACCGGCTCGTCGCCTCGGCCCAGCAGGCAGTGCCGGATGGGCAGGACGTGTTCCGCCTCGACGCAGAGGCCGTGGCTGTTCCAGAGCAGGTCGTTGACCTCCTGGATGATCCCGCCCAGCGTGTTCTCGACGGGGAGGACGTCGGCTTCGACATGCCCCCCGATGAGGGCGTCGACGGCCAGCTGGAAGGTCCGATGACCTACCGGTTGCGCGTGCGGGAAGACGGCCATGAGGGCCTCCTCCGAGTAGGCCCCCGGCTCTCCCTGGTATCCGGCGCGAAGGGTCCGGCTCAGTCGTCCGCCGTCCGTGGCTGCAGCCACGACATCATCCCGCGGAGCTCGGAGCCCACCTTTTCCAGCTCGTGGTCGGCGTGCTCCTGACGCATGCGCAGGAAGGTCTCACGACCGCGTCCGTTCTCGTCGATCCATCGCTCGGCGAAGCTGCCGTCCTGGATCTCGCGCAGGATCTGCCGCATGGAGTCCTTGACCCGCTCGTCGACGACACGCGGTCCCGAGACGTAGTCGCCGTATTCGGCGGTGTCCGAGACCGAGTAGCGCATGAAGCTCAGGCCGCCCCGGTACATGAGGTCCACGATCAGCTTCATCTCGTGGAGCACCTCGAAGTAGGCCATCTCGGGGGGGTAGCCCGCCTCGGTCAGCGTTTCGAAGCCGGCTGTGATGAGGGCGCTGACGCCGCCGCACAGCACCGCCTGCTCGCCGAAGAGGTCGGTCTCCGTCTCGTCCTTGAAGGTTGTCTCGAGGATTCCCGCGCGGCCGGCCCCCAGCGCCTTGGCGTAGGCCATGCCGCGCTGCCTGGCGCGGCCGGTGGCGTCCGCCTGGACCGCCAGCAGCGCCGGGGTGCCGGTGCCCTCGAGGTAAGTGCTCCGCACCAGGTGTCCGGGCGCCTTGGGCGCGATCATGGCCACGTCGATGTCGGCCGGCGGCTCGATCTGGTTGAAGTGGATCGAGAAGCCGTGGGCGAACATCAGCAGCATGCCGGGTCGAAGGTGGGGCTCGATGCACTCCCGGTAGAGCCGTGCCTGGCCCACGTCCGGCGTGAGCACCGTGACGATGTCCGCCTCCTGAACGGCGTCGGGAACGTCCAGGACCCGCAGGCCATGGCGCTCCGCCTTGGCTCGAGATCGGCTGTCGGGATAGAGGCCGACCCGAACGTCGACGCCGCTGTCCTTCAGGTTGAGGGCGTGGGCGTGTCCCTGGGAGCCGTAACCCAGGATCGCGACCTTCTCGTCGAGGGACTGGGGGCAGTCCTTGTCGTAGTAGATGCTGACTGTCATGCGGAGATGATCTCCCAAGTGCCCGAGCGGACGCCGAATACAAAAACGGAGCCCCCGACAAGCGGCCGGGGGCTCACGTCGCGAAGAGGGTGCTTTCTGAGCAGCGAGCTTAGGGACCGGCGCAACATTGAGGTAGTCGCCACCTCACAAAGATGGCGCTCTGGTTATGTGAGCGGGCGACGGCTCGGGCTCTAGCGGCGGGCCGGCAGCGCCCTTCTCACCAGGAGCCAGGCCCCGACCACGATCAGCAGGAGTGGAAGCAGCAGCTGGCCGATGAAGCCCAGCTCCTTGCCGCTGACGTGGATCACACCCTCGAAGAAGGCCGCTCCGATTAGGAAGATGGCCGACCCGATGCCCATCGTCCGCAGCCCTGCCGCCCTGAGAGCCGGCTGTCCCGTGGTGATCCCCTGCAGGAAGAGCCCCAGCCCCACCCCGCCGGGGGCGACCAGGGCCCAGGCGTAAGCCCAGGTGGCGAAGAGGTCGAATGTGTTCTGGACGGCGAGCACGACGCCGGCCACGGTGACGATGGCGCCCGGTATGCAGAGGCCGGAGACGGCGCGATTGGTGACGCCGACCGCAAGGAGCACCACGCCCGGCAGTATCACGAAGAGGGGCCAGCCATAGTGGCCGAGGTCGAGCTCGACGAATGGACGGGGTACGAACTGTGCGACCAGGTAGGCGGCGCCCACCAGGACGAGGAGAACGCCCAGGATCAGGCTCCCGCCGGCCCGCCTCTCCATCGTCTGCACTGTAGCGCGATGTGGCAGCGTTGACTCGTGTGGGGAGACAGAGCAAAGCCGTGCGGAGGTCCGCACGGCTTTTCACGAGCTCGGTGGAGGTGGGTCTGCATCCTTGTGCGACACACCGAGTGCGTCGGACCTGCACCTCGGGCCCGGCACATTACATGGCGCGCGTGCAACGGTCAAGGATCTTCAGCCTGATGACAGGAATTCGTTCGCCGGAGGCACTACCATCGCGGGGTTGATCACCGAGCAGCCTGTCCGCTGCCGGCCGCCAGGCCGCCGCCGGTTCCCTCAGGAGGACTGAGTCGTGGCCTGGATCGTCTACGTATTGCGCCTGGCCGGCTGGGCGGTGGGCGACCTGCGCCGGCGGCTCGGCAAGCCTCCGGACTGGGTCGGCTTCCTGATCGAGTCGCCGCCCAGCGAGCTGCCGCCGCCCCGTGGCCCCTTCTGGCAGCGCTTCCTGAGCAGGCCGGGCCCGAACCTCCGCGACCTCAGTGCCCAGTTCGAGGTGCTGGCCGCCGAGCCGCGGGTCCGCGGCGTGGCGATCCATCTCCGTGCCATGGAGCTGCCGGCGGCCCGCGTCGACTCGCTCCGCGAGCTCATCGCCCGGCTCCGCGCCTCTGGCAAGCGGGTGGTCTGCTGGGCCTCCAGCTACACCAGCAGCACCTACCAGGTCGCCTGCGCGGCCGATGAGATCCTGCTCCAGCCGGCCGGTGCCATCTCGCCGCTCGGCCTGGCACGTGAATACGTGTTCCTGGCCGAGGGCCTGGGCAGGGTGGGGGTGCAGGCAGACCTGCTCCAGATCACGCCATACAAGACGGCAGGCGACGCGCTCACCAAGCGAGGCCTAACGCCAGAGGCGCGCGAGATGGCGGAGTGGCTGGCCGACTCCGGATTCAGCGCGCTGGTGGAGGCGGTCATGGCCGGCCGGCGGCGGTCCGAGGAGGCGGCCCGAAGGCTCATCGACGACTCGCCCTACACGGACGACGTCGCCCTCTCCGAGGCGGTGGTCGATGGGCTGGTCAGCGAAGAGGATCTGCCGAGCCGGCTGGGAGGCGCCCTGCTGGGTTGGAACCCGGCCCGCCGGCGGCTGCCCGCCGCACGCCCCTCGCGCCCCGGTCGTTTCGTCGGGTTGATACGCGTGGAGGGCACGATCGTGGACGGGCGCACCCGGAGGGCACCCTTCAAGCCTCCGCTGCGACCTCCGCTCCTCTTCGAGGACCAGTGCGGCGACCTGACGGTGGTACAGCAGGCGCGGGCTCTGGCCGCCAACCGGCGCGTGGGCGCGGTCGTTCTCTGGATCGAGTCCGGGGGTGGCTCCGCGACCGCCTCCGAGGCGATGGCGGCGGCCCTGAAGGTGCTGGCCGGTCGCAAGCCGCTGGTGGCGGCGATGGGGTCGGTCGCCGCCTCCGGCGGCTACTACGTCGCGACCCCGGCGGCCACGGTCTTCGCCCAGCCCGGCACGCTGACGGGGTCGATCGGCGTCCTGGCCGGGAAGCTGGTCGCCGGCGGCCTGTTCGACCGGCTGCTGGTCCAACGCGACCTGATCCAGCGCGGGCAGCACGCGGCCATGTTCGCCGCCGACCGGCCTTTCAGCGATCCGGAGCGGCGCAAGCTGCGGGAATCGATCGAGCGCTCCTACCGGATCTTCCTGGAGCGCGTGGCCGCCTTCCGGCGCCGCGAGGTGAGGGAGATCGAACCGCTGGCCGGCGGCCGGGTCTGGACCGGCCGGCAGGCCCTGGACCGTGGCCTGGTGGACGAGATGGGCGGCTTGAGGCGCGCTCTCGAGGAGGCCCGCAAGCGGGCCGGCCTGCCTCCGGACGCCCCTCTCCGAGAGCTCTCCACCGGCCGCCGGGAGATGCCCCCGGCTCTGGCCACCGCGCCGGCAACGCTTGCACACGCCCTCGAGGTCGCGGCGGCCTTCAACATGGCGGCCGTCTGGTGGCTCTGCCCTCTGGCGGGGACGGAGATCTAGCCGGGAGGGCGCGCCTCGGTATCAGGCCTGAGGCTCGACGCGGAATAGATGGCGCTCAGCACGCTGCTCGGGACGCGCTTCAGGAGCCGCGTCTGCTCGAAGCCGGCCTCGCTGGAGAGCCGCTCCCAGCTCGGATAGGAGAGCGGGTGCGGCACCCATGGGTTTCCGCGGTCCGTGTCGTACTCGACCAGCACCAGGCGGCCGCC
>JALYYF010000314.1 GCA_030946725.1 Candidatus Dormiibacterota bacterium | reverse complement strand
GGCTGCGCCTGCTCGTCGCCGAACCGACCGAGATACGGCACTGGATCCTGGGCTGGGGTCGCACCTGCGTAGTCGAGGCGCCGGACGCCCTGCGTGAGGCCATCGCCGAGGAGGCGGCCGCGATGGCGCAGGCCTACTCGGACGGTGCCGCGCCGCAGCCGCAGGCCGGCCCCGCGCGTGACGGCCTGCTCAGCCCTCAGCCAGGCCGCCGCGTCGGCTGAGACGGACAGCTAGATAGATAGATCCTCCCCCCGCTCTGGGGGGGGAGGTAGGTGGGGGGCCTCCCGCTCGATCACCTCGCGCAGGCGGGCGTCGATCCGGCGGCCGTGGCGCTCCAGCCCGAGCTCGTCCATCATCGCCTCCAGCAGGTCGTCGTGCGTCCGCAGGCGGCCGTCGCTCTTCACCCAGCGCAGCAGCCGCTCGAGGCTGCGGTCGTCGTATTCGTCGATGGGCAGGCCTCTCGGGATCGCCGGCGGCGGTCTGCGGTGGGCCGCGGATGCGGCGGCGGCGGTCGTGGCCGCAGGAGCCGCCCTGGAGAAGGCCGCCTCGCCGGTCGAAGCCTCCACCGCTCGGCCGGCCTGTCCCGCCGGATCCTCGCCCGCCAGGGCACGCCTGTAGGCGTCGACCACGCGGGCGACCTCGTCGTCCCCGCGCCGGAACCAGTCCAGCGCCCAGATTCGCAGGAAGCGCCAGCCCCGGCGTTCCAGGTGCTCCTGGCGAAGCCGGTCACGGTCGCGGGCGGTGGGTGCGGAGTGGTAGCCCGCTCCGTCCGACTCCAGCGCCAGCAGGTAGCGGTCGGGGTCGAGGGGGTGCCGGACCACCAGGTCGATGCGGTAGCGCGAGGCGCCGAAGCCCGCGATCACGTCCAGGCCGGCCCGGGACAGCGCCTGCCGCATCTGCGCCTCCAGCTCCGCCCGCGGCGCGACGGGCGCCGCTCCGCCGGCCAGGGAGCCGCCGCCCGCGGCGGCGTATTCCAGGTAGCTCCGCAGCAGCTGGACCCCGCGCTTGCTGGAGCGCTCCGGGTCCATGTCCAGGTGGCTGAAGGAGGAGACCACCGTGATCCGCACGCGCGCCCGCGTCACGGCCACGTTCAGACGCCGGTGGCCGCCCTCGACCAGCAGCGGCCCGAACCGATACGGCAGCCTGCCGCCGGCGTCCTTGCCGTAGCCGATCGAGAGGATTATCTCGTCCCGCTCGTCGCCCTGCACCCGCTCCAGGTTCTTGACGAAGAAGCCCTCGTCCGGATGCGCCTGGAGGAAGTCCTCCAGCAAGGGGTCCTCCCGAAGGGCGCGCGCCAGTTCGGCCTCGATGCGATCGGCGTGCTTGATGCCCATGGTTATCACGCCCAGGCTGGCCTCGGGTCGCTCGCGGGCGTGTTCACGCAGCAGCTCGACCACCCGGCGCACCTCCATGGACGAGGAGGCCTCATCGGTGCCTCCGAAGGCGGCCTGGTCGACCTGCTCGAGGCTGACGACCGGCGCCTCCGAGCTGGAGGCCGGGAAGGTGACCAGCCGGTCGCCGTAGACGTGGCGGTTGGAGAAGGCGATCAGGCGCTCGTCCCGGCTGCGGTAGTGCCAGTCCAGCTGCCAGCGGGGCAGGAAGGTCGCCATCACGTCGAGGATGCTCTCGAAGCCCCCGGTCTCCTGCGCCTCCTCGCCCTCGCGGTCCTCCTCCCGGTCGGCGGCGAAGAACTGCGTCGGCGGCAGCTGGTGGGGGTCGCCCGCCACCACGAGCGAGCGGCCGCGAAGGATCGCCGAGATGGCGTCCTCCGGAAGCACCTGGCTGCCCTCGTCGAAGACCACCACGTCGAAGTGCTGGCCCGTGTCGCCGAGGATCTGGCTGACCGCCAGCGGGCTGGCCATCCAGCACGGCTTGACCGCGGTGACCGCGTCCGGCGCCCGCCGCATCAGCTCCCGAAAGGGCAGGTGACGGGAACGCAGGCCGGCCTGGTGCCGGAGCAGCAGCCACTGCTCCCGGTAACGGTTGGCCGTCTCGATGGCTCGCTCGCCGTGAGCGCGGCGCACACGCCCCACGGCGACGTCGAGCAGCTCCCGGTCCAGCCGCCTGAACGCCTGCACGGCCCGGTCATGCTCGCGCCCGTTGAAGACGGCCAGCTCCGGCTCCTCCAGCAGCAGGTGGTCCACGCACGAAGCCGTCCAGGCGAAGCGGAGGTTGGGGACCCAGCGCTCGGCCGGCGCGCCGGTGGTCCGCATCTCCTGCAGGAAGGCGCTCATTCCCGCCTCCGAGAGCTCCAGCTCGTAGGCGCGCAGCGAGGGGATGCGGGCCGGCGTCTCGCGGTCCGTCGCGAGCCAGGCCAGCAGGTCCACGAGCTCGGCCGCCGGTGCTGAAGCCGGCGGTAGCCCCACGTACCGGCCGAGCCTCTCCACGGCCTCCGTGACCGCGCTCCAGGCCGCGCGAAGCTCCCCGGCCTCGGGGTAGGCGGCCGGTGTGCCGACGCCCTCGCTCAGCGACGCCCAGGTGGCCGCGAGCCGCGACGCCGCCTCCACCTCGGCCAGCAGCCGGGCTGCGGAGGCTCTGCCGCGGCGAATTGCGCGCAGCCTGCGCACGGCGTCCCGGAACCGCGCGCTGCTCAGAGAGGCCCAGGCCCTGCGCACCACGCTGCGGGCGGGCTGCAGGTCAGTGGACAGGGTTTGAAGGTCGAGGCCGAAGAGTTCGCCCGAGTAGAGGCCGGACAGGCGGTTGGCCTCGTCCAGCGCGCCGAGCAGCTGCCCGTGGCCGTCCAGCGTGGCGGGGCGGCGCAGCCGCAGGCTGCCGGTGCAGCGATCGGTTTTCGCCAGCAGCTCCGGCCAGAGGCTGTGGTGCAGGTCATCGACCAGGGCGGTCGCCTCCAGGACCGCGGCGGCGTCGGGGAGCGCGGCGTTCGTCCAGGGAGACCCGGAGGTGCGCAGGAAGAGCGCCGGCTCGGCGGCCGCGCGGTTCAGGACGTCCTCCGCCTTCGCCAGCGCCTCTGGCGAGAGGGGGGCCAGCTCGGCGCCGCGCCAGCGCACTTCGCCGGCTCCGCCAGCCTCACGCTGCGCCAGCAGGGAGCCGAGCAGCCGGCGGGCCGGCCAGCCGCTCGGCTGCCGCGGTCGGTGCAGGCGCTCCTCGTACTGGTTCAGGCGGTCCCGCTGGGCGGTGAAGGCGCGGTGCAGGTCCTCGACGTTGGGTGCGACCGCTTCCGAGACGTCTTCGAGGGCGGCCGCGAACTGCCGCATGATCTCCTTCCGCGAGAGCGCCCCGTGGATGTCCAGGACCAGGCCCCCCAGGCCGCGCTGCTCCAGGCGGTGCTTGACCACGTCCAGCGCGGCTCGCTTCTCGGCGACGAAGAGCACGCGCTGGCCGGCGGCGACCAGCTCCGCCACCAGGTTGGCGATGGTCTGACTCTTGCCGGTGCCGGGCGGCCCGATGATGACCCCGGACTGTCCGCGCACCGTGGCCGTGATGGCGTGCAGCTGACTCGAGTCGGCGTCCATGACCAGGAACTCCTGGTCCGGCGCGCGCAGGTCCAGCTGCCGCGGGTCCAGCTCCTCCCGCTCCCTGGAGAGCTCGCTCCGGGCTCCGGGATCGCCGGCGATGGCCGCCACCATGTCGTGGCCGGGCATGTGGTCCCGCCAGCGCTCCAGGTCCTCGACCATGGCCAGCTTCTGGAAGGCGAAGTTGGCGATCACCGCCCGGGGGCGCAGCTCGAACCCGGGGACGGTCCGGGCGTCTGCGCGGACCGCCCGGAAGATGCGCTCCGCCCGCT
>JALYYF010000303.1 GCA_030946725.1 Candidatus Dormiibacterota bacterium | reverse complement strand
CCGCGGACCTGACCGGCGGCGTCGGCAAAGGTCGACCAGTACGGCCGGCTGAGGTCGGGCACCCTGTTCGTGGCGTGGCAGAGGACAAGGTTGGCGTCACTTTGCAGGTACGCCGCATATCTACCGTCCGCGGAGACCAGCGGGGCGTCGTTGGACATCCACTGATTGGTGGTGAGACTGTCACTCATCGTCCCTCTCCCTTCGCCCTACCCGAGCGCCCGCACGGCCGCCGGCATTGAACCACGACCCACCGCAATCCTAGACCAGAGCGCGCTGTCGTCAGCACTGCGGCCTGTTCTCAGTCGGAGGAAATGTGCTCAGGCGGCCTTGGTCAGGACCAGGTTGAACTCGATGGTGACCTTGGACTCCGACGTGGTGAAAGGCACCTGCGGGGGGGTGATACCGAAGTCGGTCATGGTGGCCGGGGTCGATCCCGCCAGGTCGAGCTGGCTTCCGTTGACCCGAGCCTTGACGGTGGCCGTCGCATCCTTGGTGACGCCGTGGATGGTCAGCTGTCCAGGCACCGCCAGCGTGATGTCCTGGCCGGCGCCGGCGCCTGCCGGCAGGCTGACGGAAGCCGCCTTGAAGGTCGCGTCAGGGAACTGCTGGACGTCGAGCGAGCGGCTCACGAAACGGTCGCGCTGGGACACGTTGTAGCCCGCCACCTGGTCCACGCTCTGCAGCCCGCTGAGCTGGGCCGTGAAATTGATGTTGGTCGCCTGCAGGGCGCTCGACGACTGCTGCACCGCCAGGCCCCCGGAGACGCTGCTCGTCCTGGCGACCGCCTCGTGCGGCGAGCTCTGGCCCACGAACTGCTCCCTCACGCGATAGCCGACCAGCGAACCCTGGCCGATGCTCCAGGTGCCCGCCAGCGTGCCGCTCGGGCTGGCGGCCGTCGAGGGCGCGGCGGAGGCCTGGGGGGAGGCGAGGGCGAGGGGTTTGGGCGCCGAGCGCAGACCGGAGAAGAAGTACAGGTAGGCCCCGATCGCACCCAGGGCGACGACCACGACCACCGCCAGGACGCCGATGGCGCCGCGCCTCATCTCGCCGACCCAGCGGCGCGAAGCTCTCCAGCCTCGCCGGGCAGTCTGCGGGCCACGGTCCATTGAGCAGGATGGGAGTTCAAGCGGCGGTCCTCCTTGAGATGTCAGGGGGCTGGCTGCTCTGGCGCCGTGGATCGTACATGGCAAAGCGCAGGAGCACGAATCTGGCGACGGTGGCCAGCGCGTTGGCCAGGCCGAGGACGGCGAACCCGGCGACGGCGCTCGCCCTGGGCGCCAGCACCTGCAGCGCCGAGATGGAGCCCGTCGTCATGGTCAGTGAGAGGCCGAAGGCCACAAGGCCGCCCGCGTGCGCCCGACCAAGGCGCTGCCGGCCCCTCACTCCGAAGGTCAGGCGGCGATTGGCGGCCGTGTTGGCCACCGTTGTCACAAGCAGGGCGACCAGGTTGGCCAGGTCGGGGGCCGCGACCGCGCTGAGCAGCCAGAAGAGACCGAAGTAGGCGACCGTCGTGGTGAGGCCGACGGCACAGAAGCGCAGCATTTGTGCTCCGCCGCTTGGGCTTCCCGCCGGCCCCGGTCGAAGGGCCCGAGGACCCTGGGTGGCCCGGAGCCTGCCCGCCGGGATCTCGATGCCCACGGCCCCAGGATCCGGTCGCCCGCTGGGCGCTTCTTGAGAGCATCCTCAGAGATTCCTGAGAGCCGCAGGGGTCACGCGGCGGCCGGATCAGGCTGCGAAGCGACGGAGGAGATCAGGGGCAGGTCGACACGAAAGGTGGCGCCGCCCCCCGGGGTCTTCAGCACCTCGACCGTGCCCCGGTGGGCCGCGACCACGGCGGCCACGATGGAGAGACCGAGCCCGGCGCCGCCGCGATCACGACTCCGGCCCGGGTCCGCCCGGTAGAAAGGTTCGAAGGCCCGCCGGGCCTCTTCTTCGGTCAGCCCCTGGCCGTGGTCGGCGACCGCCAGCGTGGCCCGGCCGGAGCCCGAGCTGACGCTGACCTCGATGGGGCTGTCGGGTGGCGTGTGGACGATCGCGTTGCTGACCAGGTTGGCCACCACCTGGCGCATGCGCAGGTCGTCGCCGTTGATCACCACCGGTCCCGCCGCGTTCAGCGTTATGCGCCGCTGGCGGGCCACCGCGCCGGCGTCGGAGCAAGCGTCCCGGGCGATCTTCTCCAGGTCGACCGGAGCCTGCTCCAGCGGCCGCCCCTGGTCCAGCCGGGCCAGCAGGAGGAGGTCGTCGACCAGGACGCTCATCCTGATCGCCTCCTCCTCGATCCTGCGCCGGGCCAGCGCCGCGTCCTTGGCCGGCTGCGCGGCGCCGCGCCGAAGTAGCTCGGCGTAGCCGCGGATCGAGGTCAGGGGCGTGCGCAGCTCGTGCGAGGCGTCTGCCACGAAACGTCGCAGCCTCTGCTCGGAGCGGGTCCGCTCGGCGAAGGCACTCTCGATCTGGGCCAGCATCCCGTTCAGGGCCAGCCCCAGCCGGCCGATCTCTGTCGCCGGGGTGGCAGGCTCGACGCGACGGCTCAGGTCGCCGGCGGAGATGGCCTTCGCCGTCGCGCCCATGCGTTCCAGCGGTCGCAGGCCCACGCCGATCACGAACCAGGCGAAGAGGGCCAGCGCCAGCAGCACGACAACTCCGACCGAGGCCTCCAGCAGCAGGAGCAGGTCGAGGGTCGACTGGACGTCGGTCAGCGGGATCGCCAGCACCGCGATGTCACCTGTCGCCGGCCCCCTGGTCAGCGTCTCGGCCAGCACCCGGTACTGGGACACCCCGCCGGTGCCCGCCACCGTAAAGGCCGGGCTGTTGGCGTCGGGCCCTGCGTCGAGCTGCGCCGGGAGCACCGGCCTGGCGGATGCCGGCTGACCGAAGCCCGGAAATGCCTGGTGCACCGAGGATCCATTCGGCGCCCGGATCTCCACGTAGATGCCGGTGGGGAGAGCGCCGCCCGGCACCGGTCCCGGTCGTCCCGGGTCGCCGTGCTC
>JALYYF010000464.1 GCA_030946725.1 Candidatus Dormiibacterota bacterium | reverse complement strand
GCTCGTCGGAGTGGGCCTGCTGTACAGGCAGGGCTTCGGCCGCCAGCGGATCAACGAGGAGGGCTATCAGTACGAGGCCTATCCCGAGAACGTCTTCGAAAAGCTGCCACTCCAGCGCGTCATGGGGCCCTCGGGCCTGCTCGAGGTGGACTCCCCCCTCGGCGAGGGCAGCGTGCGGATCGGGGTCTGGAAGGCCCAGGTGGGCAGAGTGTCGCTCTTCTTGCTGGATACAGACATCGAGTCGAATCCGCCAGAACTCCGCGGCATCACGGACCGGCTCTACGTCCCAGAGCCGGAACGCCGGCTGCCGCAGGAGATGGTCCTGGGCATCGGTGGGATGCGAGCGCTGCGCGCGATGGGCATCGAGGCGACCGTCTTTCACATGAACGAGGGACACGCCTTCCTGGTCGCTCTGGAGAGGATCCGCCAGCTCCGCCAGCATCGCCAGCTGACTCTCGAAGAGGCAAGGCTGGTGGCGAGAGCGGGATTCATCTTCACCACGCACACCCCCGTCGCCGCGGGCAGCGACTATTTCGACGCGGGGCTGGTCTACGACCTGCTGCAGCCATACCTGAACCAGGTCGGCATCGGGTTCGAGCGGTTCATGGACCTCGGACGCGAACGGCCAGGAGATCCCCGCGAGCCTCTCTGCACGACCTATGTCGGCCTTCGCATGGCCGACCACGCGGTCGGGGTCAGCCGGCTGCACGGTGCCGTCTCTCGCCGGCTCTGGAAGGACGCCTGGCCGGGTCTGCCCGAGGCCCAGATCCCGATCCACTCCGTGACCAACGGCGTACACATGCCGAGCTGGGTCGCGCCCGAGATGGCCCAGCTCCTGGCGCGTCACGTCGACCCGGCATGGTGGGAGCTTGCGTCGGACGACCCCCGCTGGGACGGCGTGGAGCGGATTCCCGACGCGGAGCTCTGGTCCTGCCACCGGACCCTTCGCCACCGGCTGGTCGCCGAAGCGCGGCTACGCGGGCTCGGCAGCGGCATGGAGCCGGACATCCTGACAATCGGCTTCAGCCGGCGGTTCGCGGCATACAAGCGGGCCAACCTGCTGCTCAGCGATCCAGGGCGCCTGCATTCGCTCCTGAACAGGAGCGAGCGGCCGATCCAGTTCGTGTTCGCCGGCAAGTCGCACCCAGCGGACGATCGGGGCAAGGCGGTGCTGCGAGACATCGTGCTCCTCGCCCGGGACCAGCCCCGGGTCGCGTTCCTGGAGGACTACGACATCGAGACGGCCAGGCTGCTGGTGCGCGGTGCCGACGTCTGGCTGAACAATCCCCGTCGCTTCCTCGAGGCCAGCGGCACCTCCGGCATGAAGGCCGGCGCCAACGGGGTGCTGAACCTGAGCGTGCTGGACGGCTGGTGGGACGAGGGCTATACGCCGTCGGCCGGCTGGGCCATCCCCTCCGGTGCGACGATGGACAGCCCCAACACCGACGATGAGGCGGAGGCCGAATCGCTCTACCGGCTGCTGGAAAGGGAGGTCGTGCCGGTCTTCTACGAGCGCGACGGCCGCGACGTGCCAGAACGCTGGGTGAGCATGATGCGGAGCTCGATCCGGCACGTGGCGACCCGGTTCTCTGCCCGGCGCATGGTCCTGGACTACTTCGAGGAGTGCTACGCGCCCGCCGCCCGCCGGGTGGAGCAGCTCCGGCTGCTGCCCGACTGGGGAGGTTGAGACGGGGGGTTCGCCGAGCGCCTTTTTGGGGTTGACACCGCCGGGTCAACGGGCGCAAAGTGAATCGAAGGTCTTACGGGTTTGTCAGTAAGGGAGGTGCCTATGGCTGAACCACCGGAGACGCTACCGCCGCTGCGGCTGGACTAGTCGGGGGTTTCCCCACAGCACCACCCTGGGCACACGATCCCGGGGGTGAACGTAAAGAGCTTCCTGAAGCTTGGGATCTCCGGGCGACAGAGTTGTTGCGGCTTACGGAACTGAAAACAATGGGGGCTGAACCTGTCGTTCAGCCCCCTCTTCTTTTGTGTGTGAAGCGGATGGCGCGGTCTGGAACCGCATCTGTGATAAGGATGGCCACTGAGGTGCGAGCTTGAAGATTGGACTGCAGATCCCCGACTTCACATGGCCGGGCGGCGCGGCCCGGCTGGGTTCAGACCTGGCGACGATCGCTCGAACCGCCGACGAGTGCGGCTTCGACTCCGTCGGTGTCATGGACCACCTGTTTCAGATCAAGATGGTGGGCCCTCCGGAGCGGGAGATGCTCGAGGCATACACGGCGCTCGGCTTCCTCGCCGCCAACACCAGCCGGACGAAGCTCCTGGCGATGGTGACCGGGGTCGTCTACCGGCACCCCGGCCTGCTCGCCAAAGCCGTCACCACGCTGGACGTCCTCTCGGGAGGACGAGCCTGGCTGGGCATCGGCGCCGCCTGGAACGAGGAGGAGTCGCGCGGCCTCGGCATCCCCTTCCCGCCGCTGGCCGAACGCATGGAGCGCCTGGAGGAGACCATCCAGATCTGCCTGCAGATGTGGATGGGCGACGAAGCCCCCTACTCGGGGAGGCACTATCAGCTGGACCGCCCCCTGAACTCGCCCCAGGCCTTGAGCCGGCCGCACCCGCCGATCCTGATCGGAGGCAGCGGGGAGCG
>JALYYF010000423.1 GCA_030946725.1 Candidatus Dormiibacterota bacterium | reverse complement strand
GGGCGGAGCCGGGCAGGCGCATCCAGCGCGCGGCGGCCAGGCTGTAGAGCCCGAGCCCGATGAAGCAGAGAGCGATCAGACCCAGCAGCACGCGCCCGGCCGGCTGCTGGGCCAGCGCCCCGAAGGCGCCGACGATGCCCTTGGCCTGCTTCGGGTCGTGAAAGAGCGCCGCCTGCACGACGAACCAGCCGATGACGATCGACACCAGCCCGTAGGCAGCGGAGCCCAGGCGGCCCAGCGTGGAGGCCGTCTTTCGCTCCTTTTCGGACATCTCCTCCTGGCGCAGGTCCTTCTTGGCCGAAGATCCGCGGGCGGCCTGGACGAGCAGCGCTACCCCCACGCCGGCGGCGACCAGGCCCCCGAGCACGGTGAGTGCCGGCCCAAACGGGTGGTCCAGTGCGCTGGCGGCCGCTTTGGGCACGATCGTGTCCGAGTCGGAACCCGGACGTCCTGAGACCAGCTGGACACAGAAGAAGAGCAGCATCGAGTACGCCACACCCCTTCCGGCGAAGGCCAACCGCCGCCCCCAGGTCTTGCTTTCGTCGCGCTCTCGGAGCGGATCGAGAACTGCGTTGAAGAAGTTCCAGACGGCGTGGGCGCCGAGTGCGAACGCAATCGCGATCAGCAGGATGTGCCCCCAGGGGCCGCCATCTTTGGTGATCAGCCTCAGGATTCCACGCTGGTCGGTCGCTCCGCTCACCCCCACGGCCAGGCCCATCGCGAGCGCGCCCATCGTCAGGTAGAGGAGGCCCTTTACGATCCAGCCGGCCCGGGCCGCCCACTCCAGCGCCGGGTTGGCAGCGGCTTTCTGTGCTCCTCGCTGGGCCGCCTCCCCCGCCTGCTCGGCGGAGTCCTTGGCTACGGCGGTTGAGTCCGTGGCCGTCATTGTCAAGAAAGCTTATAGTGAAACTCGGCTTTTCGCTATACCCATTATGGGGTGTGTGCTGATCTGGGCCCGGCGTCTACGGCGAGCCACCGGACGACTCCAGGTGACGCTGCTCGCCGACCGCGTAGGCCTCCGCCAGCCAGCTGATCACCTCGGCGTCCACTTCCGCAGGAGAGCCGAGCCGGAAGGCGTGCAGCACGTTGCGCGGCGAGTAGGTCTCTACCCGACGAAAGCGGGGGCTGTGCAGGCGGTGGTCGAGCACGACGTGGCCGTCGAGCCAGCGGCGCCGAGGCGAGAACGCGGCGAAGCTCATCCGAACCTGCAGCGCGATGCGGGTCTTCTCCGGCAGCAGGGTGATCGGGCCGAGCCTCTCCGCCTCCTCGAGCAGGCGGTCGAAGGTCGCCCGCACCACCGGATCCTTGCCCGGAAATGGCGGTCGAGGTCGCCAAGGGCGCTGCAGGCGTGGGACTGGTTGCGGTTGGCGAAAAGGCGGCCACAGTTTGCGCAGTTCCACATCGGACGTTTCTCAGCCACGTCAGCCCCCACGCAGCCGGGATTCACCGCGACCTTGCCTGCCAGCTCAGACAAGGAAGATCTTGATCTCGTCGATCGGCCCCGCGGCCAGCGTCTCGAAAGCCGCCGGACCTTCCTCGAGCGGCCGCAACTCGCTGAGGGGTATCCCCGCCTTTCCCTCGGCCAGCCAGTCGAGCGCCTGCCGGAAGTCCCCGTCGGCATAGCCAAAGCTTCCCTGGACCCGGATGTTGGACCGCACGATCCGGCGCCAGGGCAGCGGCGTCTCGTCGCTGTGCAGACCGACGAAGGTGGCGGTGCCGGCCGGTCCGAGCAGGTCGACCGCGGCCTGCCGAGTGGCGTCGGAGCCGGCGGCATCGACCACCAGGGCGGCGTCCGGCGCCACCTCGGCAAAGTCTGCGAACGCCTGCCGGGCGCCCAGCGCCAGGGCATGCTGACGGCGGCGGGGGTGCCTCTCGACGACCGTCACGGGATCCGCGCCCCCGAGCAGCGCCGCCTGGAGGCAGGCCAGGCCGATGGTGCCGGCGCCGATGACCACGACGGGCCCCAGGGCCGGCCCGGCCTGCCGGATCACGTGCACGCCGTTGGCGAGCGGCTCCGCGAGCGCGCCAAGCCTGGGATCCATTCCTTCGGGCATGGCAAACAGACAGCGCTCGGGCACCACGCTGTAGCCGGCGAAGCCACCCGGCGCGCCGATCCCGAGCAGGTGGCGGCCCGGGCAGAGATTGCGGTCGCCGGCGTCGCAGTACGCGCAGCGTCCACAGCCCACGATCGGGTTCACCGCCACTCGGAGGCCCTTCCAGTTCGCCTCCACCCCGTCCCCCACTTCGGTCACCGGGCCCGCGTATTCATGTCCCATGACCAGGGGCGGAATGCGGTTGGCCATGTGCCCCAGGTAGCCCTCGACCTCCGAGCCACAGATCCCGGCCGCCTCGGTCCTGACCACCACCTCTCCGGGACCGGGCCGCGGCTGCTCGAGCTCGCGGATCTCCATCCGGCGCGGACCGAGCCAGACCAGAGCCTTCACCTCTCCGAAATTGTCCCTCGGGCCGCGGTCGGCCGGCTCAGCTCCGCCCGTTCACTCGATCGAGGACCACCACCGGGATCTTCCGGTCCGTCTTCTGGCGGTACTCCCAGAAGCCCGGGAACCGATCCGCCTGCTTCTTGTAGAGGCGCTCGTACTCATCGCCCTCCGTCAGCGTGGCGGCGTGGACCGGGAAGCGCTCGCCGCGCACCTCGACCTCCACCTCGGGGTTGGCGATCAGGTTGTGATACCAGGCGGGGTTCGTCGGGGCGCCGCCTTTGGAGGCGATCACCACGTACCTGTCCCCGTCCTCGACGAAGGCGAGCGGGTTGTCGCTCTTCCTTCCGGTCTTCGCTCCCTCCGTCGTGAGAATCAGGAGCTCCCTGCCGGCGAAGGGGCCGGAGGTCGCCTTGCCGCTGTTGGCCCGCAGGTCTTCCATGACCATTCTGTTGAAGTCTTCGTAACTACTCATCACTGCTCCTACCGGTGGCGCCAGGATCAACATTCCGCCGGAGGGCGCGAGACCCTTGCGCCAGGCCGCGCGCCGGACTCACCCGGGGTCGCGCTGGCCTCGGGTGGCGATCAGGACACCCGCGGCGGCGATCGCCATACCCACCCAGCCCGCCGCCGGCATCGCCTCTCCCAGCACTCCGAGCGCCATCAGTCCCGCCAACGGCGGCACCAGGAAGAAGAGCGCTGAGACCCGGGCGGCCTCGCCGCGCCGCACCATCGCGAGCAGCAGGCTGATCGAGATGAGCGAGTTGCCGATCGCCAGGTAGCCGACGGCGAGGCCGAAGCGCGGCGTGGGATGCAGCCGCAGGCCCTCCAGCGCGAAGGCGGCCGGAAGCAGCGCCAGGAAGCCGATTCCGTACTGCACGAGGTTGGCCGTGAGGAAGTGCTGGCGGGTCTGGAAGCGGCGTTCATAGAGGGTGCCGGCCGTGATCGCACAGGCGGCGGCGACCGCTGCCAGCACCCCCAGCGGTGAGGCGCGGATGTCGCCGCGGGCCACGATCACCGCGGCCGCTCCCGCAAGGCCGAGCACGAGGCCGGCCCAGCGGGACGGCCCGACTCGCTCGCCGGTTATGTGGGGAGCGCCGAGGGCCACCAGGATGGGCTGCAGCGAGACGATCAGGGCGACCCCGGCAGCCGAAGTGCGCAGCTCCAGCGAGACGTTGATCAGGGCGAAATAGAGCACCTGGATCAGGAGCGCGGTCATGGCGAGATTGCGCCAGGCCGGCCAGCCGGCCGGCCGCGGTGGACGCAGAGCGATTGCCGCCGGGACGAGCACCGCCAGCACGAGCAGGTAGCGGGCGACCAGGAAGGTCAGCGGTCCGGTGTCCAGCAGGCCGATGCGCGCTGCGATGAAGCCGCCGGACCAGAGCACCAGGAAGACGACCGGTCCGAGCACCGAGAGCAGGTGGTTGAAGCGCCCTTCTTCCGCCATGTCCGCCAGGATGACGGCGGGCGCCGGCAAGGCGAGCGGACACGACTGCGAGCCGCCGCCGGGGTCGGAACTGTGCTGGTCAGCCGGCGAGCCGGTGGAGGGTCTCGAGCAGTGCCGGCCCCTCGCCCGCCGCGGCGAAGAACCTCGCGTCCGCCCCCTCGACCACGGCTATCGCCCGCCAGGCCAGTGCGGCCCCCTCCGCGGTGACGCCCACCCGCCGCGCTCGGGAGTCGTCCGGGTCGGCTGACCGGGTCACCAATCCCCTTCTTTCCAGGGCCCGGAGCACCTGTGAGGTCATCATGCGATCG
>JALYYF010000419.1 GCA_030946725.1 Candidatus Dormiibacterota bacterium | reverse complement strand
GTCGCGACCTGGCTGCTCCGAGCCATCGCGCCTCACAGTATCAAGTCCACGGAGTCTGTCCGGTACAACGTGAAGCGTTCGTGAAGGACGGTCGGACGCCTGCGACTTCACGAATCCTTCACGTGCTCGCGGCTACCGTGAGCCACACGAATCCATGCAAGTGAGCAAAGCGACGGCGAGGCCGGCCTTCACGCTCATGCTCTCGGGCGGGCTGCTCCTGGCCAGCGCCTGCTCGCTTTCGATCTCCACGCCTTCCACCAGCTCGACGCCGCGGCCGGGCGCCACGGCCAAGGCCAGCCCGGCGACCGGCACCGCGCAGTCCACGCCCAGCCCCGGTCCCGCCACCTCGGGCAGCTTCGATGCCGTGCACGCCGCCGAGGTCGCGGCCCCCGCGGTGGCGATGATCATCGTCCAGACCGGCGCCGGCGTCGCGCAGGGCAGCGGCGTCGCCTTCCAGTCCGGAGAGCTGGGCACCAACATCCTGACCAACAACCACGTGGTCGCCGGGGGAACCCGGGTCCAGGTGCTGATGCCTGACGGCAGGCACTTCAACGCGAAGGTCGTGGGGACGGACGCGCACGAGGACCTGGCGGTGCTGCAGGTGCCGGGATCGCTGCCAGGGGCGCAGTTCGGAGACTCCACCCGCCTGAAGGTCGGGCAGTCGGTGCTCGCCATCGGCAGCCCGCTCGGCAACCAGAGCAGCGTCACTGCAGGCATCGTGTCGGCACTGCACCGGACGCTGAGCAACGTCGGCGGCGGCGCGCAGGCCGAGAGCCTTCCCGACGTCCTCCAGACCGACGCGCCCATCAACCCGGGCAGCTCGGGCGGCCCGCTGGTCGACGGCAGCGGCCTGGTGGTCGGCATCAACTCCGCTGGAAGCACCAACGGCAGCGGCATCGGCTTCGCGATCCCCAGCGCCGTCGCCAAGAGGGTGGCCGAGAACCTGGCCGCCGGCAAGGCCCCTGCGGACCCCTTCGTGGGCGTCTGCACGCAGCCGATCGAGGCGGCCCTCGCCGCCGGCAAGTCGGTCGACGGCTACGGCTACGTCGTCCTCGGAGTGGTTGGCGGTGGCCCCGCCAGCCAGGCCGGCATCCAGGCCAACGACGTCATCCAGGGCGTCGCAGGCGTTCCCTTGAACAATGGCATGACCCTCGGCGGCGCGCTCCAGGTCCACAGTGCGGGCGACCAGGTCAGATTCAGCGTCAGGCGGGGTGGCAGCCTGTCCGACCTCAACGTCCAGCTGGGGCAGCAGCCGTCCACTCCGGCGAGCTGTTGATCTCGAACCGACATTCCCCCTCCTTGCCGGCGGCGGGCGCACCCCCGCCGTCGGCCCCCCGCAGCTATGCTGTCGCACACCTTTGCCGCTAGCAGATACCCAGGTCCACGAGGAGACGCCTCCGCCGGAGCGGCAGGACCGGGGCCGGCCCGGGGCGCGAGGCGTCGGGTCTGCGCTGAGCTGGCGGCCAGGATCACGGGCGCTGGTGCTGATAACGATCGCCTACCTGGCCGTCTGCAGCGCGGTCCTCATCTACCGCCGGATGGTCATCACGCCCGACTACCTGTTCGTCCTGCTGCTGCCGATCGCCTACCTGAGCGGCCGCTTCTGGGGCTTCTTCAAGGACTGGGTGCCCTTCATGGTGCTGCTCCTCGGCTGGGAGGCGATGCGCGGCGTGGCACCGCGCATCGGGATGCCGGTCCACAACGGAAACCTGATCGGCGAGAGATGGCTGTTCGACGGCCATCTGCCGACACTGGTGCTGCAGGGGCTGCTTCAGCACGGCGTGGCCGGCCGGATCCTGGACAACGTCGGCGCCGTCGTCTATCTCTGCCACTTCCCCGTCACGCTGGGCGTCGCGATCGTGCTCTGGTTGGTGAACCGGGGCCAGTTCCTCCGCTACGCGGGCACGCTGCTGGCGATGGCGGTGGCGGCCTTCATCTTCTGCGTGCTGGTCCCCACGGCGCCGCCCTGGTACGCCGCCGACCGCGGCCTGATCACGGGCATGCAGCACGTGCTTGGCTACACGCTGCCCAGCGAGCTCAGCGTCTACTTCGAGATGCTCAACCCGAACCCTGTGGCGGCCCTGCCCTCGCTGCACGCGGCCTTCGCCTTCCTCGCCTTCCTCGCCGTCTGCAAGCCGTACCCGAAGGCGGCGGTGGTCATGTTCGTCTGGTGCCTGGCGGTCTGGTTCAGCGTCGTCTACCTGGGCGAGCACTACGTGCTGGACGTGGTCGCCGGGGTGGCACTGGCGGGAACCTCCTGGGGAATCGGCGGGCTGCTCTGGCAGCCGCGTTTGGCCGGGCGCCGCCTGGCGGTGCTGCGCCCGACCACCTGAGGCCGCTCGTTTTCACGAGGGCTTCATCTAGCACCCCGTAGGCTTTGGGGAGATGGAGGCACAGGCACGCCGCGCTGAGGTCCTGAGGAGGCTCACCAGGGCTTCCGCCCTGGGCGCTGCCCTGCTCGGCATCCTGATCTACGCAGGCGTCTCCGGCCTGCCGGCCGAGGTCCAGGCCTGGTTGGCCGCCGGCAGCCAAGCCCCCGTTACCACGGACCCCGGAACTTCCAGCGACGACAGCGCGCCGGCACCTCCGGCGCAGGCCCCGGGTTCGTACACCGGAGGCCCCGTCCAGACCCGGACCGGGGCGTCCTAAGCACGAGGTGGTCGAGCGCGTCGGCTTCCCGGCTCTGGGAAGCGAGGCGACCGTCGTGGCCGAGGCACGTGTCCTGCACCGTGCCCGCGAGGTGGTGGAGGCGGAGATCCGGGCCATCGATGGGGCCTGCAGCCGGTTCCGCGCCGATTCCGAGCTGACCGCTCTGAACGAGTCGGAGGGGCGGCCCTTCCAGGTCTCCGACCTCTTCGCCGAGGCCCTGGAGGTGGCGCTCCGCGCCGCCCGGCAGACGGGCGGGGCCGTCGACCCCACAGTGGGCGGCGCCATGCTCCGCATCGGCTACGACGACGACTTCGGGAGCCTGCCCAGGCGGCGGCCTGCATCGACACTGCAGGCGATGGCGGTCCCCGGCTGGCGGCTGGTGCGCCTGGACCGGGCGGCGAGGACCGTCGTGCTGCCTCCCGGCGTTCGGATCGACCTCGGCGCCACCGCCAAGGCCCTGGCGGCCGACCGGGCGGCCGTCGCGGCACACCGGGCCACGGGAACCGGCGTGCTGGTCAACCTGGGCGGTGATCTCGCCGTGGCCGGTCCCGGACCGGAGGATGGCTGGACGGTGCTGATCGCCGAGGACCACCGGGGCGATCCCGACGGCGAGGGCCCGAGGGTCGTGATCCGCTCCGGAGGGCTGGCCACCTCCAGCACGGCGGTCCGGCGCTGGCGGGTCGGCGAGCTGGACCGGCACCACCTGGTCGACCCGGCCACCGGGCTGCCCGCGACCGGGCCCTGGCGCACGGTCAGCGTCGCCGCAGCCAGCTGTGTCGACGCCAACACGGCCGCGACGGCGGCCATCGTTAAGGGCGAGGCGGCCGAAGCCTGGCTGGCGGCACACCGCCTGCCCGCTCGGCTCGTCGGCGAGGACGGCCGGGTGGTCCTGACCGCCGGCTGGCCGGCCGAGACGGCAACGTGATCGTCCTGGCGGCCAGCACCGGCAGCCCGCTCTGGTACGCGGCCAGGAGCGCCGGCGCGGTCTCGCTGATGCTGCTGACCGCCTCGCTGGTCCTCGGAATGGCAACCTCGGCCCGGCTCGAGCTGGCCAGCGGCAACCGCTTCCTGCTCCAGGGCCTGCATCGCAGCATCTCGCTGCTCGTGGTGGTGTTCCTGTTCGTGCACGTGGCGACAGCGATCCTCGACCCGTTCGCGGGACTGGGGCTCCAGGACGCCCTGGTGCCGTTCTTGTCCACCTACAGGCCGCTCTGGGTGGGCCTGGGCGTGGTCGCGGCCGAGCTCTTCGTGGCGGTCACGGTGACCAGCCTCCTCCGCCCTCGAATCCGGCTCCGCTGGTGGCGGCTGGTCCACTGGGCGTCCTACGCGTGCTGGCCGGCCGCGCTGCTGCACGGCATCGGGACCGGTTCCGACGCCCGTTCCGGCTGGTTCTTCGCGCTCAACGCTCTCTGTGTGCTGGTGGCGGCCGACGCTGTGATCGCGCTGCGGATCCTGCGGAGCTGGCCCTCGGCAAAGCGCCGCCGGGCGGTGGCGGCCGGTCTGGTGGCGCTCAGCGTCCTCGGCGCGGCCGGCTTCTACGCCGCCGGCCCGGCCCAGCCGGGGTGGGCCAGGGCGGCGGGCACCCCCGGCCAGCTGCTCAACGGAGGCGCGCCAGCACCCTCCCCGGCGGGAGCGGTGCAAGGCTCCAACCCGAACCCCTAGCCCAGCTTTACTTTCTTCCCCCGCCCGCGGCCCCCTCCCCCGGCACGGCCGGGTACTCCCCCGACAAGCAGGGGAGAGACTCTTCTCTCAACGGATTCGCCGTCGATAGGACGCGGCGGCGCTTCATCTGGCTGTCAGGTGGACTATGACGCGGCCCCACGTGCCCCGGACGGGGCCACTATAATCCGCCGCCAGGGCCGAGCCGGACGCACCCGGCGAGGCCTGCACCGCGCGTCGGCGGTGACCTGATTCGACTCGTAGGGGGTAGAAGTGAATCGACAGCCAAGGCTCCTGCATGCTCTTCTCGTCCGCGCTCGCCTGCTGCTCGCCGCCCTGGCTCTAGCCGTCAGCGCCGGCCTGGT
>JALYYF010000279.1 GCA_030946725.1 Candidatus Dormiibacterota bacterium | reverse complement strand
CGTGGAGAGCGCGGCCGAGGGCCAGGCTGCAAGCGCACCCGGCGCCAGGACCAGCGTGCCGGCGACCAGGAGGAATCCCGCCAGCGCCCAGCCGGCGAGTACGCGCCAGCGACGGCCCAGCAGCAGCCCGGCCGCCACGCCCAGGACCAGGTGCGGCTTGGCCAGCGTGAGGCCGAGAGCGGCGCCGGCCCAGAGCGACTGGTCGCGCAGCGACAGCCGCCAGGCCAGGCCCAGCCCCAGCACCACGATGCCGTCCAGCTGAGCGTTTCCGACCAGCAGCACCAGCGGCACGCCGGCGACCGCGCTCAGCGCCCGCACCGGCTCACGCCAGCCGGTGACCAGCAGCAGCCCGGCCAACAGGGCCAGCACCTGGGCGATGATCCAGAGGCGTCCGCCCGCGCCGAGGCCGAGCTTGGCGAAGGGAGCCGCATAGAGAGCGACCCACGGCGGCGCCACGACGGGCAGCAGACCTCCGTACCCGGGCAGGTCGTAGGTCCCCGGCCCCACCACAGCCCGCTGCTCGCGGCGCTCGGCGTCACGATCGTAGATTCGGTCGGGCTGCGTGGCGGCCAGCCGGCCGGCGACCATGAACGACGGCCAGTCGGAGTTCTTCAGACCCTGGTCGCCGCGCAGCAGAGCCAGGCCGACGATGAGCAGGCAGGAGGCCACCAGCAGGCCCTGGGTGAAGCCCCACCAGGGCGGTGTGGGTGCTTCAGGCCTCGCCGACGGATCCATCGGCTCTGGGGTCGCTCCCGGCAAGCCAGGCACCGCGGCCCTGCACGATGAGCGCCGCCGCGTGACCCATCTCCCAGCTGCGGGGCGGGAGCGGCCTCGCGCCGAGCCCGGCCCGCAGGATCTCTGCCGCCTCGGGGTAGTCGGCTTCCACCCAGAGGCCACCGCCCCCCGGCGGCACGCGCAGGCGGGGCGCGGCGACGGCCTGGCTCGGCTCCAGTCCCCGATCCAGCAGGTTGACCAGCAGCTGGGCCTGGATCTGGGGCTGGCCGTCGGCTCCCATGCTTCCGAACGCCGCCCAGCAGCGGCCGTCCCGCGCGGCCATGGCCGGGATCAGCGTGTGCATGGTCCGCTTGCGCGGCTCCAGCCGGTTGACGTGGCCGGGATCGAGGCTGAAGTACTTGCCTCTGTTGTGGAGCAGGACGCCGGTGCCCTCGGCGATCACGCCGGACCCGAACGAGCCTGCCACGCTCTGAATCAGTGAGACGACGTTGCCGTGCTCGTCCGCCGCGCAGAGGTAGATGGTGTCTCCCTCGGGAATGGCTGGAGCCTGGCCGGGGGTCTCGCTCGCCAGGCCCGGGTCCAGGAACGGCGCCCGGGGCGCTTCGGCGAAGTCCGGATCGCTGATGTAGCGCTCGCGAAGCGGGTAGACCTCGTCGCGCGCACGTGTCAGCTCCCGGGCGAATCCCACGCCCGGCCGCAGAGCTTCCGGCGGCAGGAGCTCGAAGCGCTTGATCATGGCGGCGGCCGCCAGCCCCTGGGTCGGCGGTGGCAGCTCGTACACGGTCGTCCCTCGATAGTCGAAGGCCACCGGCTCCACCCAGGCCGAGCGGTGCGTGGCCAGGTCCTCCGCGGTCAGCAGCCCGTCGCGCCGCTCGAGCGCTTCGGCTATGGCCCGGCCAACCTCGCCCCTGTAGAAACCGTTGAAGCCGTTGCGGCCGATGTCGTCGAGTACCAGGGCCAGGTCGGGGTTGCGCAGCGCCATGCCGGCCTTCAGCGGCGGCAGCACGCGCAAGGCCTCGTCCTCGCGGTGCAGCCACTCGGATTCCCGGACCAGGAAGCCGGCCAGCGCGGCGGTCACCACGAAGCCGTCCCTGGCAGCGGCCGCGGCCGGCGCCATCAGCGGCTCCAGGCCCAACGACCCGAAGCGCTCCACCAGGCGCCCCCAGGCTTCGACCGTACCCGGGACGGTCACCGGGAGAGCGCCGTGCTCGGGCATCCCCTGGTAGCCGCGAGCCCGCAGTTCCTCCAGGCTTGCGCGAGACCCGGAACGGCCGGCTCCTGCCAGCCCCACCGGCTGATCGGCGCCGGCCGGCCAGACCAGCGCGAAGAGGTCACCCCCGGTCGAGGTCATATGCGGATATACGACGCAGAGCACCGCGTCGGCGGCCACCGCCGCGTCGACGGCGTTGCCTCCATCCCGCAGGATCTGGACGCCGGCTTCGGTGGCTGCCTGATGCGGCGTTGCGATGACGCCGCGGGTCACGGGCAGATCAGCTCCAGCGCGCCCGGCATCACCTCGAAGAGCGCCGGCAGCATGCCGGGCAGCTCGCCGTCCACGTCGACGTGCAGCGGGCTGGACGAGCTCACCTGCACGCGCCTCGCGTGGCGATGCCAGATCTTCGGATTGCCGCCCTCGAGATGAGCGCCCCGGCGGATCTGCCGCATGCCCCGCAGGTTGTCGACCAGGCCCAGGTCTCCGGCCACCACCACGTCAAGCAGACCGTCGTCGGGGAGCGCCTTCGGCGCCACTCGCATGCCACCCGCGAAGTACTGGCAGTTGGCCACCACCACCTGCTGGGCGACCACGTCGCGGGCCTCTCCGTCGATGACGACGTGCATCGATCGGTTGTGCCAGCGCAGGAGCGTGATGGCCGCGGCCAGGGCGTAGGTGATCTCGCCGTTCAGAACCCGAAAGCCGCCGTTCACGCGCGTCAGCACGTCACCGCCGATACCGGTGTCGGCCACGTTGACGAAGTGGCGAACGATCTGCACACCGCGCCCGACGCTGCAGGTCACACGGCCGGCGTCGATGCGCCGGCTGCGGGCGGCCAGCAGCATCGCCGCAGCCGCTTCGGGATCCTGGGGCATGCCGAAGGTGCGCCGGAAGTCGCCGCCGGTGCCGGCCGAGACGGCCGCCAGGCAGCTCTGCCCGGGGATCGGCTCTCCACCTTCGAAGAAGCCGTTCGCCACCTCGCTCACCGTACCGTCGCCGCCGACCGCGCCGACTATGGGGCGCCCATCCCGCACGGCCTCGCGAGCCAGCGTCGTGGCCTCGCCCGGAGCCGAGGTGAGCTCGTAGTCGAAGCGCAGGCCGGCCGCGTGCAGCCGCGCTTCCAGGTCCTGCCATCGCCGCCCGGTCACGCCTCGGCCGGCCGCCGGGTTGACGATCAGCAGGACGTCGTTCAACTGGCCGCGGCGCGGAGGCCGCCCAGGGCGCGGGGATTCAGGAGGTCGTCTGGGTCGAGCGCTCGTCGGACCCGCTCCCAGACCGTCCACCACCCCCCCATCTCGGCCTGGATCCAGGGTGCGCGGACCTGCCCGACTCCGTGGTGATGGCTGATGGTCGCTCGGTGAGCGAGCGTGATCTCCATGGCTCCGCGCCATGCCTCCCTGTAGGCGGCCTGAGCTTTCGACTCGTCGCCGGCCGAGCCGACAAAGGTGAAGTATGCGCAGCAGCCCTGCGGGTAGCCATGGCTGAAATGGCACAGCGCCAGGTCGGCGACCTGCCCCAGGTGGCCCCTAAGGTCGCGGTACAGATCGTGCAGGTCCGTCCAGGAGGTGGCCACCTCGATGGTGTCCACGTAGGCGCCGGGGGGCGCCAGGAGGTCACCGAGGCGCTCGGCGGACAGATCGAAGCGGTGACGGAGCCAGCGCTGCCACGGTTCGGCGCCCAGCGCCTCGCCTTCCACCGCCTCCTTGATCACGCCGGCCTCGGCCTCCGCGACGGCGCGCGGCCCGGCGCTGGCCGCGAGCAGCAGGCAGCCGCCGTCCTGGAGGCCCTGCAAAATCGAGTCCTCCGCGTCGTAGAGGCGCAGCACCAGCGGCCGAAGACCGCGCTGCAGCACCTCCCGCATGACCTCGATTCCCTCTGGTACGTCCGCGACCCGCCAGCCGGCGCCGACCACAGACTCGGGAAGACGACGGACGCGCAGGACCGCCTCCAGGACGATCCCGAGGCCGCCCTCCGCACCGACGAACAGCATCTCCAGCGGAGGCCCGGCCGCCGTCCGCGGGTGGACCCGGGCCTCGGCCAGCTGACCGCCGGCCAGCGCCACGGTCAGCCCGACGACCAGGTCCTCGATGCTGCCGTAGAGCGTCGACTGCTGGCCCGAGGAGCGGGTGGAGACCAGGCCGCCGACGGCCGCGACGGGCAGGGAACTCGGGAAGTGTCCGAGCGTGAGTCCGCGCTCGTTGAGTCTCCGCTCGAGCTCGAATCCATTCAGACCGGCCTGCGCCCGGACGGTGAGGTTCGCCTCGTCGATCTCGGAGCCGTCCAGCCGCGCGAGGTCGACGACCAGGTCGCCGGCGCCCGGGTCGAGTGCGCCGCAGACGCCGCTCCCCCCGCCGGCCGGAACCAGCCGCCTTCCACTGCGGAGCAGTGCCTGGACCTCCTCGAAGCTGCCGGGGCTGGCCACCTCGACTGCTGGCGCGACCTCCCCGGCGCGTTCGAGCATCAGACCCAGCGGCCACAGATCTCGCGGCCGGTCGCGATTCACCGCTGGCCGCCGAGGAGGCGCCGGGTGGTGTCCACATCCCTCGCTATCTGGTCCGAGAGCTGTGTCATGTCTGCGAACCGGATCTCGTCATGGAGCCTGTTCACGAACCGCAGCCCCAGCCGCTGCTGGTAGAGGTCGCCGGAGAAGTCGAGCAGGTAGGCCTCCACGCGAAGCTCGGCGCTCGTGAAGGTCGGGCGGTAGCCGATGCTGATGCCGGCCATGTGCTCGCCCCCGGGTGTGACGGCCCAGCCCGCGTATATGCCTCGCGCCGGCACCAGCTTGCCGGCAGGGACCGAGAGGTTGACGGTGGGCCATCCGATCTCGGTGCCGATGCGGTCACCCGGCAGGACCAGCCCGCTCAGGGTGAAGGCCCGACCCAGCAGCCGGTTGGCCGCCTCGACCTCTCCCAGGGTCAGGCGCCGGCGGATCTCCGAGCTGTGCACCTCCTCGCCATCGACGCGGACGGGCGGTACAACCTCC
Source organism: Candidatus Dormiibacterota bacterium (assembly GCA_030946725.1). GTDB lineage: Bacteria > Chloroflexota > Dormibacteria > Dormibacterales > Dormibacteraceae > Nephthysia. Next base: position 3,255 of record JALYYF010000279.1, on the reverse strand, counting down.
AGGTCGTAGCCGGCCTCGGCGCCGTGGTTCCGCAGCCATTCCACGCTGCCCGCCCGAGCTCGACCCAGGGCGAAGTCCGCTCCGGTGACCAGCAGGCGCAGGTCCATGGCGGCCAGTACCTGGGCCATGAACTCCTCGGCGGGCATCGCCGCCAGCGCCCGGTTGAACTCCAGGACGATCGCGTGCTCCACCCCGAGCTGTGCAGCAAGGTCCAGGCGCTCCTCGAGCGTGGTGATCACCGGCGGGCAGTTGGAGGGGTCGAGGATGCAGCGGGGGTGCGGATCGAAGGTGATCATGGCCGGCTGCAGCGCTCCCTCGGAGGCCCTTTCCCGCAACCGGGCGAGGATCGCCTGGTGCCCCAGGTGGAGCCCGTCGAAGCTTCCGATGGTCACCCCCACCGGCCCCAACCGCTCCGCCGGAAACCCGAAGTGGATCTGCATCAACGCCGGTACGTCCCTCCCCCGTGTACTGAACGTGCGGGGGAAACAGGTTTCCCCCCCAGCCCCCTTCCGCAAAGCGCTGTTTGGGAGTCGCGGGGATGTGACAACTCATACGGCCGGAGTGAATCCGGCCTCTCAAGTGACGCCTGTCCTGGGTATCTATATCTCCCTCCCCCTTGCGGGGAGGGTAAGGGAGGGGGTACTGAATTGAATGAGCCGACCGGAGCGGCGAAAGTGGAGGGCTTCGAATTGGTGGTTGGGTGTCCTACCCCCTCCCCACCCTCCCCGCAAGGGGGAGGGAGATACGGGCCGTAGGTGGGCGGCACTAGCCGAGGACCTTGTCGGGGACGAAGGTTCGGCGGAGGGGGTCGGCGTGGCCAAGTGCCACCAGGCGGCCGCCCTCGCCGTGGGCGCGCAGGGGGCCCGGGCGAGGTTCGGGGAGCACGCGCACCGAGCGGCCCAGGCGCACCTGCGCCTCCTGCTCGACGGTCAGACGGACCCTCTCCATCTCGGGCAGCAGGAGCTCCGAGGGCAGCAGTCTGGCCTCGACCGAGGCGGCGTCGGCGAAGTCCTCCGGCTGGAGTGAATCCTCCAGGAGCAGAGGTCCGTAGCCGGTCCTGGCCAGGCGCCCGAGGTAGCCGCCGACGCCGAGTTTCTCGCCCAGGTCCCGGGCAAGTGAGCGCAGGTAGACGCCGCTGCCACAGACCACCCGGATCGCCGCGGTGGCGCGCTCTCCTGCCTCGAACCGCAGCAGCTCGGCCGAATAGATCTCGACCTCTCGGGCGGCCGGCATCGTCACCTCTCCGGCGCGGGCCCGGGCATAGGCACGGCGTCCCTGGACCTTGACCGCGGAGAACGCCGGGGGCTGCTGACTGATCCGCCCCACGAACCCCGCCAGTGCCTCAGCCACCGCCCCCGAGCTCAGACCGCTGGGGTCTCCGACCGGCTCCGGCTCGGCCTCCGCGTCGTCGGTGGCCGTGCGGAATCCGAGGTGGACCTCGGCCTCATAGGTCTTGGGAAGCTGGTGGGCGAAGTCGGACAGCCGGGTGGCGGACTCGAAGAGGATCGGGAGCACCCCTGTCGCCAGCGGGTCCAGGGTGCCGGCATGGCCGACGCGACGCGCCCGGGACAGCTCACGCAGCCGGCGGACGACCGAGAAGGACGTCGCTCCGGCCGGCTTAGAGACGTTGAGGACGCCGGCTCGCATTGGCGCCGTCAATACCCGTCGCGGCTGCGATCGCCTCCCGCGCGGCGGCCAGGACGGCCTCGGTCGCCTGGTCCATCGGAAGGGACACCTCGGCTCCGGCCGCTCTCACGTGTCCGCCGCCGCCGAAGCGGGCGCATAGCGCAGCGGAGTCGACCGCGCCGCGGCTGCGGACGCTGATCTTGGTCAGCCGGGGGCCCACTTCCTTGAAGACGATCGCCACGTCGAGGCCCGCAATGCTGTTCAGCGTGTCGATTATCCCCTCGCCCTCTGCCATCACGGCCCCGGCCTCGCGCAACATGCTCTTTGTCACCTTGGCCCAGGCCAGTCTGCCCCCGAGCTCGACGTGCATGCTGGCGATGGAAAGCCCGCTCAACTTGAGCGTCGTCAGCGGCCGGGACTTGTAGACCATGGTGGCGATGTAGCTGGGATCGGCGCCCAGCGCCGCCAGTCTCGCCGCCACCTCCAGCGCGCGAGGAGAGGTGTTCTCGTGGCGAAAGCCCCCGGTGTCGGTCATGAGGGCGGTGTAGAGGTTGGTCGCCATCGTGGGCGTCACGTCCCAGCCGAAGTGCTGAAGCATGTCGAGGCACATCTCGCCGACCGCCGCGGCGCCGGGGTCGATGATGTTGACGTCGCCGAAGCGCGAGTTGGACGGGTGGTGGTCGACGTTGACGATGGTCGCGTGCTCCGCGATGTGCTCCACCGCGTCGCCTGAGCGCTCCATGTTGCCGGCGTCGAAGAACAGCACCAGGTCGATCTCGGGTCCGACCGGCGGCTCCTCACGAATCTCGTCGAACCCTGGCATCCAGCGGTATTTCTCGGGTAGCGGCGGAGGGATCACCACATAGACGCGCTTGGAACGCAGACGCAGTGCCTCGGCGAAGGCGAGGCTGCAGCCGAGCGTGTCGCCGTCGGCGTCCTTGTGGCCGAAGATGAGGATTTCGTCGTGCCGTTCACACAGCGCCCTGAGTTCGTCGATCTCGTTGCGCAGGCCGGCCAGCGTCAACGGTCTTCTTCCTCCCGGGCCGGTGCCGGGGCCCCTGCCTCGGGCTGCGACTCGGGGAGGATCTCGCGCAGGCGCTTGGAGATGTGAACCGAGTACTCGATCGAAGGGTCGAGCTCGAAGCGAAGCTCGGGCGCGACCTTCAGATTCTCGAGACGCCGCCCGAGCTCGTGACGAATCAAACCGGTCGCGCTGCGGAGGCCTGCCAGCGTCTGCTTCTGCTCGGTCTCGTCGCCCAGAACGCTGACGCGCACGCGCGCAGAGCGGAGGTCTGGCGACATCCGGACCTCGGTGATACTCGCGAATCCGATCCGGGGATCCTTGAGGTGCCGGTGAATGATCTGCATGATCTCTTCCCGCACCTGTGCGCCGACCTGGTCCGCTCGGTGGCCGCCCATGAGCTCCTCACTTGGGTGGTCCCATGAATCCGACGTTCATGGGGGTGCTCAGACTTCCTCTCGTTCCAGGCGAAAGCTCTCCATCGTGTCGCCGGGCTCGAAGGTTTCGAAGCCCTCCAGTCCAATTCCGCACTCCTGGCCCGCGATCATCTCGCGAACGTCCTCCTTGAAGTGCTTCAGCGAGCTGATCCGGCCTTCCCAGATCTGGTC
>JALYYF010000375.1 GCA_030946725.1 Candidatus Dormiibacterota bacterium | reverse complement strand
TCGGTCGACGGGTACATCACGGGGCCCGACGACGGCCCGGGCAAAGGACTCGGGGAGGGCGGGGAGCGGCTGCACCACTGGGTGTTTGGCGGCCCCTGGACCTATGCCACCGAGGCAAGAGGCGAGCCGACCGGCGAGGACGCCGCCTGGCTGACGGAGGTCACTTCACGGATCGGAGCGGTCGTCGGTGGACGGGGTACCTATGAGGCGGCCGAACACTGGGGCGGCAAGAACCCGTGGGGACTGCCGTTCTTCATCGTGACCCACAGACCGGAGGAGGAACCGGAGGGCGGGAAGTTCACTTTCGTGTCCGGCGTCGAGGAGGCGGTGCAGCTTGCCCGTCAGTCGGCCGGAGGCAAGGACGTCCACGTCATGGGGGGAGCCGAGATCATCCGGCAGGCACTGGAGGCCGGGATCGTCGACGAGCTGAGCATCATCGTCGCGCCGGTCGTCCTGGGTGGGGGCAAGCGATTGTTCGAGGGGTTCTCGCGCTCGATGGATCTGGAGCAGCTCGGTGTTCGGCAGTCGCAGTTCGCGACGTTCATCGACTACCGGGTGAAACCGTCATGAGTCGGCTGGGGGGTGGTATGGGCCCCGATTCGGGGGCTGGCGGCAGCCACCCCAGAGGTCGACCCACAGAGTCGCAATAGAATCTGGGCATGACCGAGGCGACCGCGTCCGCTTGGGCTGTCGAGGAGCTCGAGCCCCGCCGTCCCGAGCTCCTCGCCTACTGCTATCGCATGCTGGGCTCCCCGGTCGACGCCGAGGACGCGGTGCAGGAGACGCTGACGCGTGCCTGGCGCAACTTCGAGCGGTTCGAAGGTCGCTCGCAGCTGCGGTCCTGGGTGTACAAGATCGCGACCAACGTCTGCCTGGACGTTCTGCGCAGCAAGGAGCGGCGGATACGGCCGATGGACCTCGGGCCGGCCGTGGCGCCGGTGGAGTCGAATCTCAACATCCCGCACGAGCCTCGCTGGGTCGAGCCCATCCCCGACTCCTCCATCGCGTCCGCGACGGACCCGGCCGACATCGCGGTGGAGCGGGAATCGGTGAGGCTGGCGCTCATCGCCGCCCTTCAGGAGCTGCCCCCCAGGCAGCGTGCCGTGCTGATCCTCCGCGAGGTCCTGCGCTGGGAGGCGTCGGAGGTCGCCCAGCTGCTCGACAGCAGTGTCGCTTCGGTCAACAGCGCCCTGCAGCGGGCGAGGGCTACCCTGGAGAAGGTGGCGCCCGACGCGACATCGCCACGGCCGCCCTTGAGTGCCGCCGACCGGGCCCTGCTGGACCGGTACGTCCGCGCCTTCGAGCGCTACGACCTGACAGCCCTGACCGATCTCATTCGCGAGGACGCGACGCAGTCGATGCCCCCGTTCGACATGTGGCTGGCGGGCCGGGACGACATATTCACCTGGTGGCTGGGGCCAGGCATCGGCTGCCGGGGCTCTCGTGTGATTCCCGTCGGTACGGCCAACGGCTCGCCTGCATTCGGACAATACAAGCCGAGCCCAGAGGGGGGCTACGAGCCGTGGGCGCTCCAGGTGCTGGAGCTAGAGGGGGGACGCATCAGGGAGCTCACGTTCTTCCTCGACACCGAGCGCCTATTCCCGCTCTTCGGTCTCCCGCCCCGCCTCGGCTGAGGGAGCGCCCTCCAGGACCTCCGGCACGCCGATCAGACTGATCAGCTCGCGCAGCTGCGGGCCGCTGTTCTCCAGGACCACGTCTTCGCCGGCACGCTTCAGCATCAGCCGGAGGCGGAGAAGGGCATCGACGGTGGCAAGGTCTGGCTGCCGGAAGCCGGCGCAGTCGACCGTGAACCGGGTGTGGCCCATTTGGAGACAGGACGTGTCCGGCGCCTGAAACTAATCGGCGACCTTTTCGTGCTCCGGCGGAGATGAGTTTCCGCCGCCCGCCGCGTCCAAGAGTGCATGACACGCTCACGCTGGCTCTCGCTCCTGATTCTCTGCGCCGGTTCCTGCTGATCGTCAGGGCGTTCGGGATCTTCCGCTTGGTCGCCTCGGCCGGTGCCGCCGTCGGCCTGGTGGGCGGAGTCATCACCTCGGCGGTCAGCTGGCACTGGGTTTCTTCGTCAACATCCCGGTCGGACTTGCCACGCTCGCCTGTGCCTGGCGGCTGCTGCCGGCCGTGCCCGGCGTCGGCCTTCGGGCGGGGGCTGACGTAGCCGGCGCCGTGCTGGGGACCACTGCCCTGATGCTGGGGACCATACCAGGTACCCCTAGGTGGTATGGTTCGCGCCATGGCCGGGTACGTCAAGGACAAGCAACAGATCGAGAGCCGCCTTAGCCGCATCGAGGGCCAGGTCCGCGGCCTGCGCAAGATGGTGGATGAGGACCGCTACTGCATCGACGTGCTGACGCAGGTCAGCGCCGTCCAGTCGGCGCTGGAGAGCGTGGCTCTCCTGCTCCTCCGGGACCACACGGAGCACTGCGTGGCGGAGGCCATCCGTGCAGGCGACGGCGCCGACAAGGTGCGCGAGCTCTCGGAAGCCGTCGAGCGGTTGGTCAAGAGGTAGAGATGTTCGTCCTGGAAGCTCTGAAGATCGCCTTCTTCATGTTCTGGGAGGTCCTCTGGTCGCTGGCCCTGGGCTTCCTGCTCTCTGCGATCGTCCAGACGGTCGTCTCCAAGCGGGCCGTCGCGCGCGCCATGGGCCAGGATTCGCCCCGCTCGGTGGCCGTCGCCAGCGCCCTCGGCGTCGCCTCCTCCTCCTGCTCCTACGCGGCAGTCGCGATCGCCCGCTCACTCTACAGAAGGGGAGCCACGCTGGCGAACGCGATCATCTTCGAGTTCGCTTCGACCAACCTGGTCATCGAGCTGGGACTGATCCTGCTCATCCTGCTGGGCTGGCAGTTCGTTCTCGCCGAGTACGCCGGCGGCGCCCTCATGATCGTCCTGCTGGCCTTCGCCTTCCGGCTCACCCTGCGCCGTCGGCTGGTCGAGGAGGCGCGGGCTCAGGCCGAGAAGGGCCTGGTCGGCAAGATGGAGGGCCACGCCGCCATGGACATGTCGGTGACCGAGGGCCCCTTCCTCAAGCGGCTGTTCTCGGGCCGTGCCTTCACCGCCATCAGTCACTACTTCGTGATGGACATCTACAGCATCTGGGTCGATCTCAGCGGCGGATTCCTGATCGCCGGCGCTGTCGCCGCCTGGATCCCCAACAGCTTCTGGAGCGCCTTCTTCCTGACCGGCCATCCTTTGCTGGCCGAATTCTGGGGGCCGCTGATCGGCCCGGTGATCTCCATGCTGAGCTTCGTCTGCTCGATCGGCAACGTGCCGCTGGCCGCCGTGCTCTGGGGCAGCGGCATCAGCTTCGGTGGCGTGATCTCCTTCATCTTCGCCGACCTCCTGATCCCGCCCATCCT
>JALYYF010000370.1 GCA_030946725.1 Candidatus Dormiibacterota bacterium | reverse complement strand
CCGAGGCCCTCGCCGAAGTAGACGACCGCGTCCTCAGGCCACTGGTTGGCCTCGGCGAGCAGCATCCGGTTGGCGTACTGGGAGTCGACGTGTGCGCGCAGCTGCTTCAAGAAGGCGTGCGACTCGGGCAGGTTCTCGCAGTTGGTGCCGTCGCGCTCGTAGAGGTACGGGATGGCGTCCAGCCGGAGCCCGTCGATGCCCATTCCCAACCAGTGGTCGACCACCTTGATGATGGCGTCGCGGACGCGCGGGTTGTCGAAGTTGAGGTCCGGCTGATGGGAGTAGAAACGGTGCCAGTAGTAGGCCTGCGCGACCGGGTCCCAGGTCCAGTTGGAGGTCTCGAAGTCCTTGAAGATGATGCGCGCCTCGCTGTAGCGCTGGTCGTTGTCGCTCCACACGTAGAAATCGCGGGTGGAGGTACCGGGTCGCGAGCGGCGCGCGCGCTGGAACCATGGGTGCTGGTCTGACGTGTGGTTGCAGACCATCTCGGTGATCACCCTGAGACCGCGCCGGTGCGCTTCTTTGACCAGCCGGCGCACGTCGCCGGGACGGCCGTACGACGGGTTGACGTCGTAATAGTCGGCGATGTCGTAGCCGTCGTCCTTCAGCGGCGAGGGATAGAAAGGCAGCAGCCAGAGCGCTGTCACGCCCAGGCTCTCGATGTAGTCGAGCTTGTCTATGAGGCCTGGGAAGTCACCGATCCCGTCGACGTTCGAGTCGTTGAAGGCACGAACGTGGAGCTCATAGATGATGGCGTCCTTGTACCAGGTGGATGCGTCGTCAACCTCCAACCGATTCCTCCGGGATGAGAGTTCTTGCCACGTGGAACACGTGGGCGGGCGTGACTGCCGGGTCCAGCTCGATATAGTTCCAGGAACCCGCGCGCCAGGTGTACACCGCTTCATCGAGCAGGTCTTGCATCTGGTATTCGGGCTCTCCAGGTATCCAGTCCACCGGCAGCTCAACCCAGCCTGACTGTTTCCAGACCGGGTCCAGGTTGACGATGGTGGCCACGACGTCGGAACCGTCGGGCGCCGACTTGACGTAGGCGAGGAGCATCTCGTTGTCCGTGTTCAGGAATCGCAGAGTACGGTCCTGCTGCAACGCCGGGTGTTCTTTCCTGATCGTGTTGACGCGGGCGATCAAGGGGCTGAGGCTGTCCGGGCGGTCCCGGTCCCAGTGGCGGATCTGGTATTTCTCCGAGTGCAAGTAGTCCTCTCGCCCTGGAGCGAGGGGGGCCGTCTCGAAGAGCTCGAATGTGGGGCCGAAGACACCGTAGTTGGCGGCAAGCGTGGCCGCCAGGACGAAGCGCAGCGCGCTCCCGGCCCGACCGCCTGTCTGCACAAACTCGGTGAGGATATCAGGCGTGTTCGGCCACACGTTGGGCCGGAAGAAGTCCTTCACATCGCTCCGCGTCAGCTCGGTGAAGTACTGGCGCAGATCCCAGGCCTGGTTGCGCCACGCGAAGTACGTGTACGACTGGTTGAAGCCCGCCTTGGCCAGCCGGTACATGACCTTGGGGCGGGTGAAGGCCTCGGCCAGGAAGATCAGCTCGGGGTTCTCTCTCTTGAGCGCGCCGATCACCCACTCCCAGAACGCGAACGCCTTCGTGTGAGGGTTGTCGACCCGGAAGATGCGGATCCCCTGCTCCATCCAGAACTCGAAGATGCCGCGCATCTCCTCCCACATCGATTCCCACGCGGCGCTCTCGAAGTCGAAGGGGTAGATGTCCTGGTACTTCTTGGGTGGGTTCTCGGCGTACTGGATGGTCCCATCGGGCCGCATCTGGAACCACTCCGGATGCTCGGTGACGTAGGGGTGGTCGGGCGAGGCCTGGAAGGCGATGTCGAGGGCCACCTCCAGGCCGTGCTGCGCGGCCGCACGGACCAGCTTCTGGAAATCCTCGAAGGTGCCGAGCTGGGGGTGGATGGCTTTGTGGCCGCCCTCCCGCCCACCGATGGCCCATGGACTACCGGGGTCGCTCTCCGTCACGACGAGGGTGTTGTTCGGGCCCTTACGGAAGGAGGTGCCGATGGGATGGATCGGAGGCAGGTAGAGCACGTCGAAGCCCATCCCGGCGACATAGGGCAGGCGGGCCTCCACGTCGGCGAAGGTGCCGTGCTTACCGGGCTCGGCTGCGGCGGACCGCGGGAACATCTCGTACCAGGCGCTGAAGCGAGCGCGCTCGCGATCCACGCTGACCGATAGCTCGCGGTCATAGCGCGTCGCAAACCGGCGATCAGGATGGCGTGCCATCAGGGCCGCCAGCTCCGGAGACAGCGCCATCTCGGGGCCACGGCGGCCGATGAGGTCCTTGGCGGCCTGCTGGAGCTCGGCCGCATCCTGGCCCCGGGCTCGCTTCGCGGCCGCCCGCACCAATGCAGCCCCGACCCGCAGGTCCAGCGCCACGTCCTGGCCGGCCTCCACCCGGCGGACCAGGTCTCGCGCCCAGGTGTGGAAGTGATCGATCCAGCCCTCGAGCGTGTAGAGGTAGGGGTGCAGCCGATCGATGGTGAACTCGCCCCTCCAGCGATCGTTGACCAGGAGCCGCAGCGGCGCCTCCCGCCAGTCGGGCTCGTCCGCGGGCCGGTACAGCACCACGGCGGCAAGCTCGTCGTGCCCGTCGGCGAAGACGTCGGCCTCCACCCTGACGGGCTCGCCCGGCGTCCGCTTGATGGGGAAACGGCCGGCGTCCACCTCGGGTTCCACCTTTTCGATCACAACGCGACGTCTACCTTCTCGCATGACGTCCATCATGGTGGGGCGACGGAGGGCCTCAGGGCTAGCTTTCCCGTTGATGTGAATGTCTCCTATTACCGGGAGCTGCTCCTGGCGATCGTCCGCGATCATA
>JALYYF010000360.1 GCA_030946725.1 Candidatus Dormiibacterota bacterium | reverse complement strand
TGGCGATCCTGCTGGGAACCATGATCTCGCCGACCGACCCGGTGGCCGTGGTGGCGGTCTTCAGACGGCTGGGCGTGCCGGCCCGGCTGGTCAACCTGGTGGAGTCGGAGAGCCTCCTGAACGACGGCACCGGCGTGGTGCTGTTCACGGTCGCCCTGGCCGCCACACAGTCCGCCCCCTCGGGCGTGGGGGGACTGGCCTGGGACTTCGTCCGGCTCACGGCCGGGGGCATCGGGCTCGGGCTCGGCGTCGGGCTGCTGCTTTCGTTCGTCACCAGCCGCATCGACGACTTTCCGGTCGAGATCACGCTGACCGGAATCGGGGCCTACGGCAGTTACCTGCTGGCCGAGTCGCTGCACCTCTCCGGCATCCTGGCGGTGGTCGCGGCGGGGCTCGTCCTCGGCAACCTGGGACATCCGCGAGGCATGTCGGTGCGCACGCAGGAGGCGGTCACCCAGTTCTGGGACTACGTCGCCTTCCTCCTCAACTCGGTGGTCTTCCTGCTGGTCGGACTCGACGTGCCCTGGTCGGAGGTGCGCAACCAGCTCCCGGGGATCCTGGTGGCGGCCCTCATCGCCCTGCTGGCGCGGGCCTTCGCCGTCTACGCGGTGCTGGGACTGCTCCACCCACTGCCCTGGCGGGTGAGCTTTCGCTGGCAGCACCTGATCGTGTGGAGCGGGCTCAGAGGTGCGGTCGCGGTGGCGCTGGCGCTGAGCCTCACCGAGAGCAATCCGCAGTTCAACTCGGTCAGGGCGCTGGTGTACGGCGTGGTCCTGCTCTCCATCCTTCTGCAGGGCAGCACCATCGGGCCGCTGGCCAGGCTTCTCCTGCGAGAGCCTGAGGCTCCGAAGCCGGCGGCGGCGAGCTGAGGTTACGAGCGGGACCCCCAGGCGTTAGGTCTGGGCGATATGAACAGACGACACCTCGTCCTGGCCGGTTCGGCGCTCCTTCTACTCCTGACGCTGGGCTGTGGCCTGCCACGCCCCAGCCTGCCGGGTCAGTCTCGCTCCACGGCAAGCGTCCAGACACCCAAGCCTGGGCTCGGGACGGCGCCAAAGTCCTCCGGCGACGCCGCCGCGCAGTCCCCGGCGACCCTTCAACCCGAGGGGCAGAAGGTTCAGCGCAGCGCCCAGATCACGCTGGAGGTGGCCAACGGCAGCTTCGAGAGAAGCCTGGACCGGGTCGTGAACCTGATGCGGGGCCAGGGCGGATATGTCTCCGGATCCGACGCCCAGGCGGACACCGGCGATCGGCTGCGCTCCGGACAGGTCACCTTCCAGGTGCCCGCCGACAAGTTCGACGCCACCATCGCGGGGCTCCGGCAGCTGGGGACCGCGCAGAGCATCCGGATCACCGGCACCGACGTCAGCACCCAGTACGTCGACCTCCAGGCCCGGCTCCGAAACGCGGAAGCGCAACGGGACGCCATGCTCGCCCTCCTCCAGCAGGCCAGATCGGTCAACGACGTGATCCAGGTCCAGACTCAGCTCGGCCAGATCACCGGCCAGGTCGAGCAGCTGAAGGGTCAGATCGACTACCTCGACCACACCACGACCTACGCGACCGTGGCGGTGACCCTGCGCGAAGCCGCGGCGGGCACCGGCGTCGACGAGTGGGGCCTGCGGACGGCGGCGGCCCAAGCGCTGCACAACTTCGTCGACGGGATCGGACTGATGCTGGAGGTCGTGGGAGCCATCGCTCCGCTGCTGCCGCTCGGGCTGCTCGGATGGCTCCTGGTCCGCCGGTTCCGCCGCCGGCCGTCGACCCAGAGCACCGGCTGAGCTGGGCTGCTGCGTAACCCGGGCGGGTAGTCACTTAGTCGGCTTCGGTTCCATGAGCGCCAGAATCCACGTTCGCAGCGGACCGGCCCCGGATGACCGGTGAGTCGGAGCAGCCAGGTGACCTGGTGCAGCTGCGGTCTGCCGGCCCGGGCGTCGAGACCGCGCTCGAGGAGCTCGAGCTCGTCTACGCCTACGTCTACGCGCGCGTCGGCAACCGGGCGGATGCGGAGGACGTCACGCAGCAGGTCGCATTGAAGGCGATACCCCGGCTGCGAGACGGGGCGAGCGTGGGAGCCATTCGCGCCTACCTGTTCGCGGCTGCGCGCTCGTCGCTCGCCACCTTCTGGAGCGCTCGCTTCGGCCTGCCCGAGGATGAGCTGCACGAAGACCTCTGGGTCGAGAACCGGAGGCCGGAGCCGGCCGCCGATACGGTCGATCGGGTGCAGCGAATCCTGGAGCAGCTGCCCTCCAACTACCGCCGCGTGCTGGAGCTGCGTTTCCTGCACGGGTACTCATTGAAGGAGGTTGCCTCGGAGCTCGGTACGACGGTGGGCGGAGTGAAGGTCATGCAGCTGCGCGCGCTGCGCGCGGCCGCAAAGGTGGAGCCAGGTGCCTGAGCAGGACGAGGAACGGGCCGCCGAGCGGCTCGACAGCCTGGTCGGCGACCTGCTGGCCGGCCGACGCCTGAAGGCGACGCATTCCGATGCGGCCGAGCGGGACGCGATCCGGATGGCCGCCCGTCTGGCCGGCGCCAGGGACGGCTACCCCCGCATGTCGTCCGCCTTCAGGCGGCGGATGGGCCGGCTGCTGGAGAAGGGTGAGCCGGCCCCCTGGATGACCCGCCGAGCCGCCCTGGTGGGTGGATTGGGCGTGGCCGCCGGCGCGCTCGGGGCCGCGCTCGTGGAACAGCTGGGCCGTTCGGCCCCGACCTCGGGCCTGCCCCAACCAGCCCAGCACTCCAGCGCCACGCCTTCGGCCAACGCCTCGCCGTCCTCGCGCTCGGTCATCGAGCCCCGGAGCCAGGTCGCGCGCTGGCTCGACACCGGGATCCTGCTGGCCGAGATGGTGGAGGGCCAGCCGCGGCGCGTCACCGCCGGCTCGGTCGGCGCCTTCGTCTTTCGCAAGGGCGACCAGGTGCTGGCCATGTCGGCCTACTGCACCCATCTTCCCTGCGAACTCGTCTGGCGCAGCAAGGACCACGTCCTCAACTGCCCCTGTCACAACCAGCTCTTCGACTCCGACGGGCTCTCGCTGGCCGAGGGCTACAAGCTGCCGGCGCTGCCCCTGGTCAAGACACGGGTGGTGAACGGGCGCGTGGAGGTGCTGGGGACCGCGTGAGAGACGACGGCGAGCGGGCTCGGATGCGTGCCCTGGACCGTTGCCTGCAGCTCCTGGAGGACCAGCTGGCGGAGGGTAAGGTCAGGGTCGACGGGCGCCTCGGTTTTCGTCTCCGTCACCTTCTCGGCGATGGTGGTCTGATCCCGGATCACCGACTGGAAGGTCGCAGGATCGACCGCGTGCTGGACGACATCTTCGCGCTGCAGGCCCGCGTGCTCGGGCAGGACGAAGAGCAGGCGACCGGCTGAAGTCGTGGCGGGCGGGACCGCCAGGTACAATGCGGCGATTGCCATGTTCCCGTCGCCGATCCCTGGCGTATGCGGAAGAGCACGTTTTCGGCAATAGGGGCCAGTGCCCCGATCGACAAGATTTCTTCCGGAAGGACTGCATATGACATCGTTCCGCAACTCCAGCTCCTATCTGCTCACCTCCGAGTCGGTGACCGAGGGTCATCCCGACAAGGTCTGTGACCAGGTCTCAGACGCCATCCTGGACGCGATCCTGGAACAGGACAGGATGGCCCGAGTGGCGTGTGAGACCGCTGTCACCAAGGGCTTTCTGGCCGTGATAGGGGAGGTGACGACCCACGCCGAGGTGCCCATCGAGAAGACGATCAGGGACACGCTCAAGGGCATCGGATACGTGGGAGAGGACACTGGGTTCGACCCCGATCACGCGCACATGAGCGTGTACCTGAAAGAGCAGTCCCCGGACATCGCGGCCGGCGTCGACCATTCGCTGGAAGAGCGAACCGGGGGGGCCGATCGCTTCGAACTCCAGGGTGCCGGAGACCAGGGCATGATGATCGGTTTCGCGTGCGGCGAGACCCCGGAGCTGATGCCGCTCACCATCTCGCTCTCCCACCGGCTGACCCGCCGGCTGGCCGCCGTGCGCAAGTCCGGGGAGCTGGACTGGTTGCTCCCGGACGGCAAGTCGCAGGTCACCGTCGAGTACGAGTACGGATACCCCAAGCGAATCGAGGCCGTGGTGATCTCGACTCATCATCGGCGCGGCGTGAGCAACGCCGACCTCGAAGAGGGCGTTCGCTCCCTGGTCATCGACGCCGTGCTGCCGGCGTGGCTCGTGGACTCGGAGACCAAGATCATGGTCAACCCCAGCGGACGTTTCGAGGTCGGCGGCCCCGACGCCGACGCCGGCCTGACCGGTCGCAAGATCATCGTGGACACCTATGGCGGGGTGGCGCGCCACGGCGGCGGCGCCTTCAGCGGCAAGGATCCCTCCAAGGTCGACCGGTCCGCGGCCTACGCGGCTCGCCACGTGGCCAAGAACCTGGTCTCTGCCGGCCTCGCCGAGCGCTGCGAGGTCCAGCTCTCCTACGCCATCGGCCGGGCCCAGCCGACCTCCATCGCCGTGGAGACCTTCGGCACCGGCACCCTGCCCGAGGCGGAGATCCTGAACCTGGTGCGGAGCAAGTTCGACCTTCGCCCGGCGGCCATCATCGAGCGCCTGGACCTTCGCCGCCCCATCTACCGCGGCACCGCCGCCTACGGGCACTTCGGTCGCGACGACCTCGACCTGCCCTGGGAGCGGACCGACCAGGCGGCGGCGCTCCGCGAAGCCGTCCCGGCCACGGCCGTCCGGTCCTAGCCCGCACTCGGCTGGCAGGGGCGCCCTCGTCCGGCCGGACCCGTTCGGCAGCGCCGTAGACTGGCGGGCGTTGGCGCTGTCGATCGGGCATCCGGGCGCGACCGGGCGATGAAGGACGACGAGGCGGGCTGTAGCGTCCGCGTTCACGACACCCTTAGGGGGCGGCTGGTGCCACTCCCCACGAGCCGGGAATCGGACCATTCGCAGGACCGCTCACTGAGGCTCTACGTCTGCGGTGTCACGCCTTACGACTCCGGTCACCTGGGCCACGCCTTCACCTTCTGTGCCTTCGACGTGCTGGTGCGCTGGGCCGAGGCCTGTGGAATCCGGGTGCACTACGTCCAGAACGTCACCGACGTGGACGATCCCCTCTTCGAGCGAGCGCGGCGGGACGGGGTCCGCTGGGACGAGCTGGCGCAGCGGGAGGTGGTGGCGTTCGAACAGGACATGACGGCGCTCGGCTGGCGGCCGCCGGACGTGATGCCCCGGGTCTCGGAGGAGATCCCCGGCATCCTTTCCGCCGTCCAGCGGCTGGACGAGGGGGGGTTCGCTTACCAGTCGGATGCAGTCTACTTCGCGGCCTCGGCCTATCCCGGGTATGGCGAGCTCTCGAAGCGCTCTCGGCGCTCGATGATCAGAAAGCTGCAGGACGAGGACCTCCTCGGCCACGTGGGTCCCGGCGGCAAGCGGGACCCGCTCGATTTCGCCCTCTGGCGCCCATCGCAGGAAGGGGAGCCGGCCTGGCCGTCGGACTTCGGTCCGGGGCGTCCCGGCTGGCACATCGAGTGCTCGGCGATGTCCATGCGCTACCTCGGCCCCCAGGTCGACGTCCACGGTGGAGGCCGCGACCTCGTCTTCTCCCACCACGAGTCCGAGCGCGCGCAGTCGGAGTCCTTAACAGGCTGTGTTCCCTTCGCCCGCGCCTGGATGCACACTGGGATGGTCCGTTACCGAGGCCACAAGATGTCGAAGTCGCTTGGCAACCTGGTGGTCGTAAGAGAGACGCTGGAGAAGGCGCCCGCGGCCGCGGTGCGCCTGTACCTGGCTTCTCACAGGTACCGGAGAGACTGGGACTTCCGCTGGGAGGGGCTGGCCAGCGCCGCGCGCCTGACCGCCCGAATCTCAGCCCTGACAGGTGGTGGTGGCGGGGGCGGGGCGGGCCCGGAGCCGCCGGTGGGGCGTGGGGGGGACGTTGGTGTGCGGTTGGGTGTTCCCGGCGCTGCCCGCGAGCTGGTGGATGAGTTCGCCGCCGCTCTGGACGACGACCTCGACACGCCGCGGGCGGTACGCGTGCTCAGGGCAGCCGTGCGACGCCGGGACGCAGCCGGAGCACGCTGGATGACGTCCATTCTCTGTGGCACAGCCTCGCTGAGCTGAGCTCGGGCGAGTAGGCCACCGCGGTCTCCTTAGATGGCTCCCGACGCATATGATTACTTGATTACACAAGCCGCCGAGGACCACGTCCCTACCCTGTACGAATGGGTCGGAGGCATCGACGCCTTCGAGCGCCTGACCGAGCTCTTCTACCGGAAGGTCCACGCGGACCCGCTCCTCGCGCCCGTGTTCGCTCACGTCGGCCCCGATCACGCCCACCATGTCGCGATGTGGCTGGCGGAGGTCTTCGGCGGCCCCTCCCGCTACACCGACGAGCTCGGCGGATACCCCGCTATGATGCGGCACCATCTCGGTCTCGGCATCAGCGAAGAGCGGCGGCGACGCTGGGTGCAGTTGATCACCGAGACGGCGGATGATGCCGGGCTCCCCTCGGACCCAGAGTTCCGGTCGGCCTTCGTGGCCTATGTCGAGTGGGGATCTCGCGTCGGCATGACCAACTCTCAGCCAGGGGCGACGCCACCGCCCGAAGCCCCGGTACCCCGCTGGGGCTGGGGTGAGGCGCCGCCCCAGCGCTGAAGGCGGTCCTGGCTCCGATCCGGGGCCACCTTGCTGACGGCGCGGACGAGCGGCCCACGGCTCACGATGGCGCCTCGAGCACCACCCACGGTCCCGGGGTCGTGCCTTTACATATCTGTGCCGGAGTGGCCGGTGTCCCCCGGTCCCCGACTGTAATCCCGTATCCATCCCCGATTTCGCTCCAGGAGATGAGATGCAAGATTCGAACACGGTGCCGGCGTCCGGCACCGATTCCGCAGCCAGTCCCCCCAACACGCCGGAGGCGGCCAAGCAGAAGCGCAATCGCGCCTTCTATTCGTACCTGCTGATCTGGCTGACGGGCCTGATCAATCTATTCATCGAGAGAGACGACCTGGACGTCAAATACCACGCGGCGCAGTCTCTCGTCTTCTTCGGCGGCGCAGCGATCCTCTCGGCCATCCTGGAAAGCCTCGCGGCGACCAGTCCCTACTTCGGTTTCGTCTACTGGCTGACCGGATTCATTGGCCTGTTCAGCTTCATCGTCTGGATCTACGCGATGTACCGGGCCTGGTCAGACGGAGGCGCACGGTTCGAGATCCCGTTCGTGAAAATGCTGGTCACGCCGGCCGCGGAACGCGTCGCAGCGCTGGCCTGAGAGGAATCAGACTCGTGGACTCGACCTCACCCGGCCCCGCCAAGACCTCGCCTGCGCGCCGCAAACGTCCTCGCAAGTACTGGTCGCCGCTGAGCGTGCTCATCGTGTTCACACTGCTCGCTTTCTCAGTCCAGTACCTGGCCCTGTTCGCCGCCCTGTTCCTTGCGATCGGCGCGAACCACCCGTTCTCCTTCCACGTGGCCCTGGGACCCCTCCAGTTCTGGCAGGGGTACTTCGCCAGCACCATGTCTACGCCCGAGCCCGGCCACTTCATCGCCAACCGCGGCGGAAGCGTGGAGCTGCGTGAGGGCGCCGTCCTCGTCAGCTTCGTGGTCGGTGCGCTGGCCGCGGTGATCCAGACCCGAAGGGTGCCGGTGCAGACAGAGGACCCGGGCGCGGGCACCGCCAACGGCCGAGAAGCGCACGTCTCAGGGTGAGGGCACCTCGAGGGCTGCCCCGCAGTTGGGGCACTCTTCGCCGGGGATGACCGAAACCAGCGTTTCGCAAACCGGGCAGAGCACGTCGACGGCCGTGGGCGCCAGCTCCTCCTCGGCATCCTCGACCATGGCCGAGGCCACGTCGCCGAGGTCCAGGGCCGGCGCACCGCAGTTGAGGCAGGCGTATCCAGGTTGCGGCACCTGGTGCCCCTGGTAGGTCCCCGAGGCATCCACGTCCAGTTCGGCGAAGAGCGCACGGAACAGCGATCCTCCGCAGCGTCGTGAGCAGACGAGCCACACAGCTCCCGAGGTTACCCCCGTGCCACACTTGGCCTGTTGCGCGGCTTCCTGGTCGGACTGATCCTGGTCCCGGTTTTCGTGATCACCCTGCTCTCCATCCGGCCCGGTGGCCTTCGCAACCAGCTCCGCAACGTAGGTAGGCGCCTGAAGCTGGCCCTCATCCTTGGCGGGATCTACATCTTTGTCTCCGCCGCCCTGCGGCTCCTCCTGTCGGGCCAGCCGGCCGCCGACTATCTGACGGTCGCCGTGGCCCTGGTGCTCACGATCGTCTTCGTCTTCATGAGCCAGGATCGCCAGCTGGAGCGCTAAAGCCCCTTCAGGCCACGCGGCGCCGCAGGGTGGCGGCCGCCGCCAGGATCATCAGGACACAGAAGCCGCCGACCACGGCGCCGTCGAGCTGCAGCGTGGTCGACGTGAGGTCGGCGCCCTTCAGCATGACGCTCCTCAACCCGTCGACCGCGTAGGTGAGCGGCAGGACGTTCGAGACCGCCTGCAACCAGCGCGGCTCGCCGGAGACCGGAAAGAGGACCCCGCCCAGCAGGAACTGGGGCGCCAGCACCAGCGGAATGAACTGCACGGCCTGGAACTCGGTTCGCGCGAACATGCTGAGGAAGATGCCCAGGTTGACCGCCGAGAGCGCGAGCAGCGTCTCCACGCCGAAGATCAGAAGGACGTTGCCGGAGTTGTGAACCTTCAATACGTAGAGCGCGAACAACAGCACCTCCGCGCACTGAACGAGCGCCAGGACCGTGAACCCGAGCATGTAGCCGACCACTATCTCGGCACGGCGCAGCGGGCTCGCCATCAAGCGCTCCAGCGTGCCCTGCGACCTCTCACGTAGGAAGGAGACGCAGGTGACGACGAAGACCAGGAAGAAGACGATGAGCCCGATGAAGGCGCCTCCGAAGTAGTCCAGTGTGTCCAGGTTGGGGCCGCCGTAGCGATAGCTCACCCGGACCTCCACGCGCGGCACCGCGGTGGCGGCGCCCGGGAGTGTGCTCACCGCGGCCAGAAGCGAGCGGTTGAGCGCGTCGGCTACCGCGCGCGAGTCACCGGGCTGGCTCCCCTCCAGGTGCAGCTCGGGCGCGATCACCTTGTCCTGGAGTGCCCGCAAAGAGAAGTCGGCCGGCAATACGACGTAACCGGCGAGGCTCCCGTCCCGGAGCCGCGACTCGGCCGTCGCCTGGTCCATCCCACTGGCGCGCACCTGCTGCGAGCTCTCCAGCTGCTTCACGACGGCGGCGCCCAGCGGACCGCGGTCCTGGCTGACCACCCCCATCGCGGGGACGCTGCCTCCACCACGGAGCAGAAAGTCCAGCAGGCCGAGGATGACCAGCGGGGCGACGAAGAGAAGGGCCAGGGTTCGGCGATCCCGCCGGAACTGCTGCAAGATGCGCCGCGTGATGGCGACCACCCGCCTCGCGCTCATGTCGGGACCTCCTCCTGCCGCGAGAGCTTCAGGAAGGCGTCCTCGAGCTGATCGACGCCCGCCTGCGCCTGAAGCTCCGCAACCGTGCCTTCCGCGAGCAGCCTGCCCGACCGGATGAGTCCGAGCCGGTCGCAGCGCACCGCCTCGTCCATCACGTGGCTGGAGACCAGGATCGTCGTGCCGCCGGCGGCCATTCCCCGGAACTGCTCCCAGAGCCGCCTGCGCAGCTCGGGATCGACGCCCACCGTCGGCTCGTCGAGTAGCAGGAGTTGGGGCCGGTGCACGATGGCGCAGGCCAGCGACACCCGCGTACGCATGCCCCCGCTGAGCGTGGCTACGACCGAGTCCGGCCGCCCCTCCATGGCGACGAATCGCAGAGCCTCGTCCACGTTGGCGTCGGCACCGCTGATGGCGGCGAAGAAGCGTACGTTCTCCACCACGGAGAGGTCCGGATAGAGAGCGGCCGCCTGGGTCATGTAGCCGACCTGCGGCAGCACCGAGAGGTCGGGCATCGTCCGGCCCAGCACGCGCACGCTGCCGGAGTCGGGTTTCACCATCCCCAGCAGGGACCTGATCAGCGTCGTCTTGCCCGAACCGTTTGGGCCGAGCAGCCCGTAGACCTCGCCTGCGTGGACCCTCAGGCTGACGCCCCGAAGTGCCTGGACGCCGCCAAATGACTTGGCCACGTCCGCCACCTCCACCGCGTATCCGTTCTCCA
>JALYYF010000323.1 GCA_030946725.1 Candidatus Dormiibacterota bacterium | reverse complement strand
CGGACGATCGGGTGCCAGCGGCTCACCTTGAGAGCCGAGAGCAGGAGTCGGAGGCCGACCAGCAGGGCCAGGATCAGGGTCACCCCGAGAACGAGCTGCGCGACCACTCCAAGCACGGCCGCCGGGATCGACACCCCGCCGCCGGCCGTCAGCGACGTGAGAAGCCCGCTTACAGCCCTGAGTACCAGGATCGCCAGCAGCGGGGAGAAGTCGAATCCCGCGATCGGCGGAAGCACGCGCTGGAAGGGCCGCAGGACCGGGTCGACCAGGGCGCGGAGGAGACGAACCGCCGGGTGCCAGGGACGGATGAACGGCAGCCACGAAAGTATGACGGAGGCCAGGATCAACAGGGTCTCAAGCCAGATCACGCCTGTGACGATTGAGACGACGGTGGCGAGCACCATGCCCCCAGTATCCGCGTCCTCTATGAACGAGCGGTGAAGGAGGGCGCCGCCCGGCGGAGGCAACTCGATAGGATCGACGGCATACCTCCCGCATGGGCGGCTGCATGCCCGCTCAGGGTCGCCCGCTGATCCGCATCAGACGGCCGAACCAGGGCCCGGGTGAGGCGACAGGAACGGGTGTACGGGCGACTTTCCGTGCGAAACCGCGCAAAGGAATGACATGGGCAACTCACTCGACGCATTGAGACGCCGCAGGGGGCTGATGAGGGCGGCAGTGGCCGGAGCGCTGCTCGTGATCCTGCTGACCGTGCAGGCCGACCTGCTCGCGCTCGCCCCGCGCCGCTACGAGGCCTTCGTCCGCATCGGCCTGCTGGCGGTGGCTGTCGGGCTGGGCGCGACCGCCGTCCGCGAGATCATCAACGCGATCTTTCGCAGCATGGACCGCCAGGCCGCGGTGATCTGGCGGAACCTCAGCACCTGGACGCTGTACGCCTTGCTGGCTCTCATGATCGCGTCGGCGCTGGGCGTCAACCTCTCCGGACTGCTGGTCGGCGGCGCCATCGTTGGAGTGATCGTGGCGACAGCCTCCCAGGCCTCCCTGGGCAACTTCTTCGCGGGCCTGGTGCTGATGTTCGGACGTCCCTATCGGGTCGGTGGGTCCATCCGGGTCCGTGGCTCGATCGCCGGCGGCGTCGTGTTCGAGGGCACGGTCATAGACATGGGCGCCCTCTACACGACACTGAGGACCGCGGGTGGCGAGACGCTGAAGCTGCCCAACAGCGGCGTGGTCAACTCGGCGCTGGAAATGGGGGATGCCCCGCTGCAGGCGGAGGTCGAGGTCGAGATTCCGCCCAACACGGCCCTGGGGCCGGTGGAGGAGATCGTCCGGGCCCGCATCGGGCAGCCGGACGCCTGGATAGCGATCAGGCCGCAGACCCTTCGGACGCTCGAGCAGACGACCCTGGTCTGCAAGGTCCAGATCCGTTCCCAGACGCCGGTGGAGCCGATGGTCCTCGCGGAGGCGCTCATCCAGGCGGTGGGCCGCAACAACAACGGCGACCACAAGAGCCCGGAGCTTGCAGCCGCAGCCGCCGAGGAGACGCACCTCTAAGAGCGGAGTGTCTCCAGCGACTTCGGGGGGGAGAGACTTCTGTCCACTACCGGCTCTCAACGGCATCGGGGCCGGCGTTGGGCCGTCATCAGCCGCTCGGCATCCTCTCATCCAGACTCACCCGTGGCTTTGGGCGGAGCCCAGTCCGTCAGGTTGGTTCCGCAGCTCGCCGAGCAGCTGCCGGAGGAAAGGGCGGTCGGCAAGGCCCGGATGCGGGATGGTCAGGTCCGCCTCGGCCACCGTCTCCGTCCCGAAGAGCAGGATGTCCACGTCGATCTCCCGTGGGCCCCAGCGATAGGTCGGCCTGCGCCCGGCCTCTGCTTCCACCGCCTTCGCGACACGGAGCAGCCGGCGAGCCGTGCCAGACCACTCCACCTCCAGCACCTGGTTGAGGAAGGCCGGCTGGTTTGTGACCCCGAAGGGCTCGGTCTCGAGCACCGCGCTCTCTCGAACCACGCGAACCCGCTGCTCCCCCAGCAAACGCCGGGCCTCCGCCAGGTAGGCCTCTCGATCGCCCACGTTGGAGCCCAGTGCCAGGTATGCCCGCGTCACGGCGCTCCCTGGTCCGGCCGGCTTGAGAAGGCGGTCAGCATGCCACCATCCTTGCCGCCGCCTCCCGTCCGGTCAACCGTGGTTGTTAAGCGACGCCGCTGCTGACGGTAGTGGCGCTCGCCAGGGGCGAGTCGATCGGGAGAGGGGCCACCAGCCATGCGACCAGATGGCCCCCAAGAAAGGAGGGAGGGGTGAAGTTGTTACGGGCACCAGGCCGTGCGCCCAAGGGCGAGGCTGGAATCCAGGTCGGGTCGTCAGCGATGCGCAGGTTGCTCTTGCATGTCGACCCCTATCTCAGCCCAGCGGTCCGAGTACCAGGCGGAAGCTCCGGGTTGGGCGCGCCGACCCGCCGACGTTCAGCATGTGAATCGGGTGGTTCCCGGCCGTCGGGGGCACGGCGTCGCCGGCGACTCCCCCAGGGTCACCCGCCCGCTCGGGCAGACATGCCGCCTGGTGGCAGGGCCGCACCTCGACCAGCGCCGGCGTCGCGGTCTC
>JALYYF010000030.1 GCA_030946725.1 Candidatus Dormiibacterota bacterium | reverse complement strand
CGCGAGCGGGCGCTTCGTGCTTGGCGGATCCGCCCACCTCCACGCGCACGACCTTCACCAGGTCGTTGTCCACTAGTACCTCTTCGTCGGTGTGGCTCATGGTGAACGCCTCTAAACTCACTCTTCCACAGACAGGGGCCGCCAACGCTCCCTCTGCGGTTCATTATCGTTTGCCGGTCGACTCAGAGGGCGCTGTCCAGGCTCAAAGGCGGCAGGGGCGCCTGTGACGTGTCTGTGCAGTCCGCCATCGCCTTTTCGTCGGATGCCGTCGTCCGCCTGGCGGCGTCGGGGTTTGGCGAGGCAGGCAGTCCATACAGCCGCTCGATGAAGGCGACCAGGCTCGCATGCGAGGAGCGGACGTGCGAGACGTGTTTCGGGCGGGCATACGGACCTGCCACCACGCAGGGCACGCGGAGCCAAAACGGTAGGGCTCGCCATTTGCGAAGGTCTCGACGACCGGTGGCACCACGTGGTCGATCCATCCGCCCCAGTCGTCGAACGTGATGAAGATGACGACCCGCGCCCAGTCGGCGCCCTGGCCCACTGCGCTCACGGCTGACCCCAACCAGACATCGGAGGCCGACATGCTGGTTCCCGCCCCCGGGTGGAAGTCCTGGGCTCGGGGTGCGAAAACCCACGACACGTCGGGCAGCGCGCCGGCCTGGGCGTCCGCCAGAAACGTCTGTCTGACGTTGGCCCGCATCCGGGCATCCTGGTCCCGCGACCTCACTGGCCATGTTGTCGAGCGTGTGATTCTCAAGAAAGATGATTGCGACCTTGGTGATCGGGCTGGCCATCTGACAAGGATGACCCCAGGGATCGGGCGCCCGTCAGCTCCGGCCGGTCCAGAAGCCCCGCGGGTCCAGCTTGCGGATCTGCGCAAGCTCCACGCCGGTCGGCTCGGGAGTCGTGCTGACGTCCCGTGCGACGGCCAGGTCCCAGCCGGTCGCCGCCCGCACCTGCTCCACGCTGCATCCCGGGTGGACCGAGGCGAGAAAAGCTTCGCCACCCGCGGGCGGAAAGCGGAGCACGGCCATGGTCGTGACTATGGCCGTCGGACCCCCACCCGGCAGCCCCGTCCTCGCCCTCCAGCCCGGACCGTCTCCATGGCCGGGCGAGGTGAT
Source organism: Candidatus Dormiibacterota bacterium (assembly GCA_030946725.1). Taxonomy (GTDB): domain Bacteria; phylum Chloroflexota; class Dormibacteria; order Dormibacterales; family Dormibacteraceae; genus Nephthysia. The sequence goes on along the minus strand of JALYYF010000030.1, from coordinate 6,067 downwards.
GTAGGAGACTCGCTCGACCAGTCGCCGCCGTTCATGGCTCATGAGCGTCACCCAGCGCCGGGAGAGGATGGCGATGTCCGCCCCGCCTCCGCTGCCCGGCAGCTTCGTAGCCGGGTGCGCGGGATCGCCGATGTAGCTGGTGTTGAGGTTGCCGAAGCGGTCGACCTCGGCTCCTCCGATGAACCCGAGGTCCACGGCGCCCTGGGCCAGCAGTGCCATCACGTTGGACATGCGGGTCGCCCACAACGCTCCCCTGACGTTGGGCGGGTCGCCCATCGTCGCCAGAAAGGCGGCCGCCGGCTCGTCGCGCATCAGCCCGCATTCGAAGAGGGCGCGCGCCGAGGGCGCGTGGCTGCCGCGTGCCACCCCGTACGCCAGCATCGGCAGGCGCATCCCGACGAACACCAGCTCCCCGTCCCGGATCTCCCGGGCGGCGGCCGCCACCATCAGCTCCTGCGGCGTGTATGCGGGGTTGGCGGCGTCACTCATCGCCGTAGTCGACCGGCACGGAGACCAGGCGGCGCCGGACCGCCAGCGCTGCCGAGTCGACCCTCGACATGTACTCCTTGCGATCGGCGACGGAGAGGACCCATTCGTCGAGCCACTCCTCGAAGCCTTCGCGGGTTCGCGACCGCCGCGCGTAGTCGCGATAGGCCGCATGGTCCCGCCTCCAGTGGCCCTGGAGCGGCGAGGGGTGGCCGCCGCCGGGTTCGTGCACCACCGCCACGACCTTCGTGTCCGGCAGGAGGATCCGGTTTGGGTCGGAAAGGATCACCTCGGGCTCCACCAGCTCCTCGCAGCAGACGACGACGCGAGCGGCCGCCAGTCCAGCCTCCTCAGTGATGCCGAGCGGTCCCCAGGCGTGGGCGCGCCCGAAGGCGTCGCAGCGCTGGACGTGAAGCACGGCCACGTCGGGTTGGACGGGCCTCACTCGCACCGCGTCCTCGACGCGCTCCAGGCCCGGGTTGGTGGTCAGGATGTCGCTGCCCAGCAGCGTGCGCGTGGGCACGTAGGGTGCGCCCCAGGCGGCGGCCCAGAGCGCCAGCGAGATCGAGAAGTTGGAGTGGTCCTGGACCTCGATCGACCGCGGCTCGCCGCGCTCGACGGCACGCCGGTAGCAGTGTCCTAGACCCTCGGAGACGTTCCCCACCCAGGCCGCGCAGACGGTGTCCACGCAGCCGGCGCCGACCAGCTGGTCGAAGAGCGCATCGGAGATGGGGCCGATCAGCGTCAGGCCACGTCGCCGCTGGCGCACCATCTCGTGGCCGGCGGCGAAGGGGATGGCCGCTTCCAGGCAGGTACCCATGGCGACCCGCGCGCCGTCCGGCACGAAGCGGCCGACCGCCTCGGCCATGGACATCGACTTGGTCAGCGCTGTATGGACTCCAGGTAGGACCGCCAGTTCCGCTCCACCTCGCCCACCGAGTCGCCCCCGAACTTCTCCAGGAAGGCGTCGGCCAGGACCAGGGCGACCATCGCCTCCCCGATCACCCCGGCCGCAGGGACCACGCAGACGTCGCTGCGTTCGTAATGGGCGTCGACGCGCTCCCCCGTCTTCAGGTCGACCGAGCGCAGCGGCTTCTTCATCGTCGAGATCGGCTTGATGGCCACCCGCAGATCGATCGGCTCGCCGTTGGTGACGCCCCCCGTGAGCCCGCCGGCGCGGTTGGTGGCGTGACGGAAGCGGCCCTCGCTGAAGTCGATCTCGTCGTGGAAGGCAGAGCCCGGCCGCGATGCGCCTTCGAAGCCGGCGCCGAACTCCATCCCCTTCACCGCGTTGATGCTGAGGATGGCCATGGCGAGACGTGCGTCCAGCTTCCGGTCCCAGTGAACGTAGCTGCCGAGGCCTATCGGGAGACCGGTCGCGATCACCCGGAAGGTGCCTCCCAGCGTGTCGCCTCGGTCACCGGCCGCGTCGATCTCGGCCACCATGCGCTGGGCGGCCACGGGGTCCGGGCAGCGAACCGGTGAGCTCTCGATCTCTTCCAGGTCGACCGTCGCCGGGTCGAAGGCGTCGTAGCCGACGTCGACGATGCCTATCGACTGCGTGAAGCTGAAGATCCTGACATCGAATTCGGAGAGCAGCTTCCGCGCCACGCCGCCGGCTGCCACCCGCGCCGCCGTCTCCCTTGCGCTCGACCTCTCCAGGACGTTGCGGACGTCGGAGTGGTTGTACTTGAGCGCTCCCGCCAGGTCGGCGTGGCCGGGACGGACCCGCGTCACCGGCTTGGGCGCGAAGCCCTCCTTGTCGGCCGTCATCTCCGCGGTCCAGTTGGCATGGTCGCGGTTTTCCAGGACCAGGGCCAGCGGACTGCCCAGCGTGTAGCCGCCGCGCACGCCGGCCACGATTCGAGCGCGATCGGTCTCGATCTGCTGGCGGCCGCCCCGCCCGTGGCCGCCCTGGCGGCGCGCCAGGTCACGCCTCAGGTCTTCGGTGGAGAGCTCGAGACCGGCGGGAAGTCCCTCGATGAGCACCGTGAGCTGGGGACCGTGCGACTCTCCCGCGGTCAACCAGCGCAGCACAGCTTCCGATCATAGTGGCAGCCCGGCACCGGCCGCCCGCGCCGGCCGAAGACCTATCTGCGGGGAGCGGTCCGGCCGGCCTCGCCCTCGGCCAGCAACCCCTCGAGCAGCGCCCTCACTTCGGAGAGGCGGTCGCAGTCGAGCCGGTCCGCGAAACCCGCCACGAACACCACGCCTCCGGGAACCGCCGCCGCCATCGCGTTGACACCCTGCAGGTACTCGCCCCGGTCCTCGGCCAGCGGCGCCCCGGCCAGTACCTTTCGGATCGCAGCCGCGCTGGCCGGCACGAAGCTCCCCACCGGGGCCGAGACCACCGGTGCACCGGAGCCCAGCACCTCGTCAAGGATCACGACGCGGCTGCCGCGAGGCTGGGCAAGAAACGCGGTCTCCCCCACCTCCCGTGCCAGCCGCTCCAGGACCGGGCGCCAGCGGCGACGCAGCTCGGCCAGCGAAGCCAGACGCTCCACCGCCGGACCCAGCCGGTAGCCCAGCCGCACCTTCTCCACAGCCTCGACCGCCTCCAGGGCGCGCAGCAGTCCGTGGGTCGTGCTCTTGGCCAGGCGCAGCCGGCGGGCCACCTCCGAGGTGCCGAGTGGCACCGGGCTGCGGCCGAGCAGGTCGAGGACGCGAAACGATCGCTCGACTGACAGCACCATCGTTCAGCATTATGAACGCTGTTGACCGTCGATGTCCGCGAGTCTATGCTCACGGAGTTCACCATGCTGAACGAACTGGAGCGCGATCCGCAACGCGAGGTGATCCGGCTCGCGGTCAACGGCGAGGCGGTGGAGCTCTTCCTGCCGGTGCACCGAACGCTCCTCGAGGTGCTCCGCGAGGACCTGCGATTGACCGGTACCAAGCACGGCTGCGAGCTGGGCGAGTGCGGCACCTGCACGGTGCTGGTGGACGGCCGGCCCGAGTTGAGCTGCCTGCTGCTGCCCGTGCAGCTCGAAGGGCGCCAGGTCACCACCATCGAGGGGCTGGGCAGCACAGCGCAGCTGCACCCGCTGCAGCGAGCATTCGCCGAGCTCGGAGCCGCCCAGTGCGGCTACTGCACGCCCGGGATTCTCCTGGCCGCCGCCGCCCTCCTGGAGCGCGAGCCGCGACCCGGCCGGGAACGGATCAGAGGCGCGCTCGCCGGCAACCTCTGCCGCTGTACTGGCTACGTCAAGATCCTGGAGGCGGTCGAGCTGGCGGCCCGCAGAGACGCCGATGAGTGATCGGCGAGACCTGACCGTCGTCGGCCGTCCGTTTCCCAAGCTCGACGCGGCGGAGAAGGTGACGGGTACGTCGGTCTACGCGGACGACATCCAGCTGCCCCGAATGCTGCACTGCCGCATCCTGCGCAGCCCTCACCCGCACGCTCGGATCCTGAGCGTGGACGCCAGCGCCGCCAGGCGCATCCCGGGCGTGGTGGCCGTACTGACCGGCGAGGACCTGCCGATCCGGTTCGGCATCCTTCCCGTCTCCCAGGACGAACGGGCGCTGGAGTCCCACAAGGTCCGCTACGTCGGCGACCCGGTGGCCGCCGTGGCCGCGATCGACGAGGAGACCGCCGGTGCCGCGCTGCGAACCATCCGCGTGCGCTACGAGGTGCTGGAGCCTGTGATGGGCATCGAGGAGGCGCTCCGGGAGCCCTCCGACGAGCCGATCCACGACCGCGCCTACACCAGGCGTCCGGCGAACATCCACCGCCAGGTCAGCTACGAGTTCGGCGATCTCGAGGCCGGGTTCGCCGCCGCCGACCACGTCCGGGAGGACGTCTTCTTCTTCCAGGGCAACACCCACCTCCCGATGGAGCAGCACAGCGCGGTCGCCACCTATGTCGACGGCAGGCTGACGCTCTGGTCTTCGACGCAGGTCGTCCACTATGTGCACCGCGCGCTCTCCCAGGTGCTGGAGCTCCCGATGAACCGCATCCGCGTGATCGGAGCGGCCCACGGAGGCGGCTTCGGGGGCAAGACGGACCCCTTCTCGCACGAGATCGTGGTCTCGCGGCTTGCGATGGTGGCCGGACGGCCGGTCAAGTGCACCCTGAGCCGGGAGGAGGTCTTCTACGCACACCGCGGGCGGCACCCGGTGCTGATGTGGGTGAAGACCGGGGTCGCGGGCGACGGCCGCATCACGGCTCAGCACTGGCGGACGGCGCTCGACGGCGGAGCCTACGGCTCCTACGGAGCGGCGTCGGTCTTCTACACCGGCACGCTGCAGACGGTCACCTACGACATCCCCGCATACAAGTTCGAAGGCGTCCGGGTCTTCACCAACAAGGCTCCCTGCGGACCCAAGCGCGGCCACGGGACGCCGCAGCCACGCTTCGCCCTCGAGCTCCACCTTGACAAGATCGCCGAGGAGATCGGCGCCGACGCGGTCGAGCTCAAGCGGAGGAACTTCGTCAAGCCCTTCACGCGCGCGGTCAACTGGCTCCGGATCACCTCCTGCGGACTGGAGGAGTGCACGGACAGGGTCCTGCAAGCTTCCCGCTTCCGGGACCGCGAGCGCCTGCCGGGGAGCGGCATGGGCTTCGCTGTCTCGGCCTACATGTCAGGCGCGGGCACCGCCATCTACTGGAACGACATGCCCCACTCCGAGGTCAACCTGAAGCTCGACCGAACCGGCGTCACCGTCTACTGCGGTGCGATGGACATCGGCCAGGGCTCCGACTCGGTCCTGGCCGCGGTCGTCGCCGAGGAGCTTGGATTGCAGCCCGCCGACGTGCGCCTGGTCACGGCGGACACCGACACCACCCCGGTCGACCTCGGCTCCTACTCCTCCAGGGTCACCTTCATGGCCGGCAACGCGGCCCTCGAGGCGGCCGGCAGGATGCGGGCGCTCCTGGTCGAGGCGGTCGCCGAGAAGATGGATGTTCGCGGGGACCTCTCGGAGATCGCGGTCGGCGGTGGCCGGGTCGGCGACTTCAGCTTCGAAGAGGCCTGCGCCCTGGCGACCGCCCGGTTCGGGGCGCTGAGCACCAGCGGCAGCTACACCCCGCCCCGGATCGGCGGCCCCTTCAAGGGCTCCGGGGTCGGCCCCAGCCCGGCCTATTCCTACAGCGCGTGCGTCGTGGCAGTCGAGGCCGACCCCCGCAGCGGAGTCGTGCAGGTGGCCAGGGTGTGGATCGCGCACGACGTGGGCCGGGCCATCAACCCGCTGCTGGTTGAGGGCCAGATCGAGGGCAGCGTCTACATGGCCCTCGGCGAGGCGCTCATGGAGGAGCAGGCCTATCGGAAGGGGCGCCACAAGTGGCCCAGCATGCTCGAGTACAAGTCGCCGACGTTCCTGGAGATGCCTGAGGTGGAAAGCTTCCTGGTCGAGACAGTGGACCCGGAGGGACCCTACGGGGCTAAGGAGGCCGGCCAGGGGCCATTGCTGCCCGTCATCCCCGCGCTCAACGCCGCCGTCCACGACGCGCTCGGCGTCTGGATCGACGAGGTGCCCGTGACTCCCGAGAAGATCCTCCGCGCCCTGGAGTCGAAGGCCAAGGGCGCCCCCCCGCGCTACGGCCCGAAGGCCTTCCCCGCCATCGACTTCGGCGAGCCGATTC
>JALYYF010000281.1 GCA_030946725.1 Candidatus Dormiibacterota bacterium | reverse complement strand
CTTCGATGGCGGTTGAAGAGAAGCAGGCGGCGAGCTGGCTGGGCCAGAGCATCAAGCGCAAAGAGGACGACCGCTTCCTCCAGGGCCGGGGCAACTACGTCGACGACGTCCACCTGCCCGGAATGCTGCACATGGCCGTCCTGCGCAGCCCCGTGGCTCACGCGCGAATCAAGTCCATAGACACCTCGCAGGCCGCGCAGGCGCCGGGAGTCGTGGCGGTGGTCACCGGCGCAACCCTCGCCGCCCACAACCTGGCCTGGATGCCGACGCTGTCCGGGGACACCCAGGCCGTGCTGGCCACGGACAAGGTGCGCATGCAGGGCCAGGAGGTGGCCTGCGTGATCGCGGAGGATCCGTACCTCGCCCATGACGCGCTGGGCCTGATCGAGGTCGACTACGAGCCGCTGCCGGTCGTGACCACGCCGCAGCAGGCGCTCGAAGAGGGCGCGCCGCTGATACGCGACGACAAGGAGGGAAAGGCCGACAACAAGATCTACCACTGGGAGGCCGGTGACCAGGAAGCCACCGAGCGCGCCTTCGCCGAGGCGGACAGGGTGGTCGGCCTCACCACGCACTACCCGCGCTGCCACCCGGCCCCGCTCGAATGCTGCGGCTGCGTGGCGGACGTGAACCCCGCGAGCGGCAAGGTGACCATCTACATGACCTCACAGGCGCCGCACGCCATCCGGACGGTCTTCGCCCTGGTCACCGGGCTGCCCGAGCAGAACATCCAGATCATCTCGCCCGACATCGGCGGCGGCTTCGGCAACAAGGTGCCGGTCTACCCCGGCTACGTGGTGGCGACGGCCGCCTCCCTCCTGATCGGCCGGCCGGTGAAGTGGATCGAGGACCGCACCGGGAACCTGATCTCGACCGGCTTCGCGCGCGACTTCTACATGGACGGAGAGCTGGCCCTGAAGAGCGACGGCAAGATGATCGGCCTGAGGGTGCGGATGCTCTCGGACCAGGGCTACTCCTACGCGGACGCGCAGCCGAGCAAGTTCAAGGCGGGACTCTTCCACATCGTCACCGGCTCCTACGACATCCCGGCCGCGCACGTCGTCACCGACGGCGCGTACACCAACAAGGCGCCCGGCGGCGTCGCCTACCGCTGTTCCTTCCGGGTCACCGAGGCCTCCTTCTTCATGGAGCGGCTGGTCTCCAAGGCGGCCTACGAGCTGGGCATGGACCCCGCGGAGCTGCGGCGGATGAACTTCATCCGTCCGGAACAGTTCCCGTACACGTCCGCCACCGGCTTCGAATACGACTCCGGCGACTACGAGCCGGCGCTGGACCTGGCCCTCGAGAAGGCCGGCTACCGCGAGCTGCGCGAGGAGCAGCAGCGCCGCCTGCGTAGCGGAGGCGACGAGAAGCTGCTGGGCATCGGGCTCGCCAGCTTCACCGAGGTGGTGGGGGCGGGGCCCGGCCGCCAGTACGACATCCTGGGCATCAGGATGTTCGACTCGGCAGAGCTGAGGGTCCATCCCACCGGCAAGGCCATCCTGAAGCTCGGGGTCAAGAGCCAGGGACAGGGCCATGAGACCACCTTCGCTCAGATCGTCGCCGGCGAGCTTGGCATCCCACCCCAGGACATCTCCGTCCAGGAGGGCGACACCGACAACACGCCCTACGGCCTGGGCACGTACGCGTCCAGGAGCACGCCGGTCGGCGGGGCGGCCACGGCGGTGGTCGCGCGCAAGGTGCGCGAGAAGGGCAGGCTGATCGCCGCCCACCTGCTGGAGGCCGACGCCGGCGACGTCGATTGGCAGGGGGACCGCTTCTTCGTGCGCGGGGCGCCGTCCCGGAGCGTCAGCATCCAGGACGTGGCCTTCGCGGCCTACACCAACATCCCCGAGGGGATGGAGGCCGGGCTGGAGGGCGTCAACTACTACGACCCGCCCAACATGACGTATCCCTTCGGGACCTACGTGGTGGTGGTCGAGGTCGACCGGCGCACCGGCAGGTGGCAGGTGCAGAAGGTGGTCGCCGTCGACGACTGCGGGGTCCGGATCAATCCCATGATCGTCGAAGGTCAGATCATGGGCGGCCTCACCGAGGGGCTGGCGATGGCGGCCATGGAGCTGATCACGTTCGACGAGGAGGGCAACTGCATCGGCTCCAACTTCATGGACTACCTGATCCCGACCGCCTGGGAGACCCCGAACTTCGAGCTCTTCGCGACGGTGACCCCCTCGCCCCATCACCCGATCGGTTGCAAGGGGGTGGGGGAGTCGGCCACGGTCGGCTCGCCCGCGGCCTACGTCAACGCGGTGGTCGACGCCCTGGCGCCCTTTGGCATCACCAACATCGACATGCCGGTGACCTCCGACAAGGTCTGGGAGGCGCTCCGCTCGGGAGGTGGAGCGGCGGCAGCTCCAACGGGAGGACAGACATAGGCGAGGACCTCCTCGGCCTGCTCGCGACGCTCGCCGCCTCGCGCACGCCGTGCGCGCTGGTGACGGTCGTCACCTGTGATCCACCGACCTCGGCTCGGCCGGGGGACAAGGCTGTGGTGACCGCGGACGGCCGGCTGCGCGGGTGGGTCGGCGGCAGCTGCGCCGAGCCGGTGGTGCGGCGGGAGGCGCTGCGGGCGCTGACCCAGGGGTCGCCCTGCCTGGTCCGGATCCGGCCTGCCGACCAGGCGCAGGAGACCCGGCGACCCGGCGAGGTGACGATGGCCACGACCTGCCCCAGCGCCGGCTCGCTGGACGTCTTCATCGAGCCGCTGCTGCCCAGGCCGCTGCTGCTGGTGTTCGGCGACAGCCCCGCGGCCCACGCGCTGGTCCAGCTCGGCGCGGTCGTCGGCTTTCGAACCTGCGCGGTCCATCCCGGCGGCCGTACCGAAGACCATCCCCGGGCCGACGTGGTGCTCCCGACGCTGGACCTGTCTCCAGCCGCACCTGGCCAGGACACCTGGGCGGTGGTCGCCACCATGGGCCACTACGACGAGGACGCGATCGAAGCCTGCCTCG
>JALYYF010000269.1 GCA_030946725.1 Candidatus Dormiibacterota bacterium | reverse complement strand
CTCGGGGGCGGCAGGTCGGCGGGCGCCGGCTCCGGGACCGGCTCGGTCATCACCACGTCGGCCGCCGCCTGGCCGGCCGGTGCGCCCTTGCGCCGCCGGCGGCGGCTGCGGCCGGTCTTCTCGGCGGGCTGCTGCTCGCGCTTGGCGATCAGCCGGGCCACCTCGCCGCTGGCGACGAGCTCGCCGCGCTGGTTCTCGACCTCCACCTGCCACACGGCCAGCCCCCAGCGAGGATTCTCCACGTTGCGCTTGCGGCTCAGCCGCCAGCGCGAGCCGAGGGTGTCCCCCGGCTGGACGGGCGCCAGGAACTTCCAGCTCATGCCGACCATCCCCACCGTGGCGGGAAGCGGTACGTCCATGGATCCCAGGCCGGTGGTCAGCGCCGCCACCAGGGCACCTGGGGCCACCGGTCCGCCGTAGGGGCCGGACCTGGCGTGCTCGAGGTCGGCGTAGAGGGGGTTGTAGTCCCCTGCGAGACCCACGAAGGCGGCAACGTCGGCCTCGGTCACGGTCCTGCGCCTGGTGGTCCATTCCTCGCCCAGGGGCAGGTCTTCGAAATGCTGCAGTTCCAGGACGTTCTCCGTGTGCGTGTTAAGCCGGTTGCGAGTATACGGCTCGCCTCCACCGGCCGCCTACCATGGCATCGTGGGCCACTTCTGCGTCGAGTGCGGGACGCCGCTGGAGCCGAAGCAGGTCGAGGGGCGCGACGTGGAGGGCTGCCCGCGCTGCAGCTTCGTGCTCTGGCACGACCCCAAGGTGGTCACGATCGTGGTGGTCGAGAACGATTCCGGGGAGGTGGTGATGGGCAGGCGCGCCATCCATCCCGGCTACGGGCTCTGGTGCCTCCCCGGCGGCTTCGTCAATGACGACGAGCATCCTGCGTCCGCCGCGGTTCGCGAGTGCCAGGAGGAGATCTGCGCGGAGGTCGAGATCGTCAGCCTGCTCGGCGTCTACCACATCCAGAAGCGGGACGCCGCCAGCATGGTGGGCATCGGATACCTCGCCCGGCTGCCGTCCGGATCCTTGCCCTCGGCCGGCAGCGAGATGCTGGAGGTGGCCACGTTCCCACGCCAGCGGCTCCCCCAGCTGGCCTTCGCCAGCCATGGCCAGGTCGTGAGTGACTGGCTGGCAAACGGGGAAGAATCCAGGGCAGAGACAACATGAACTGGATAAAGACCTTCTTCTGGATGACCGTACTGACGATCGTGCTGGTCCTGATCGGGGGCCTGTTCGGACGCGGAGGCCTGATCATCGGCCTCGGCGTCGCGCTGGTCACCAACGGGATCGCTTACTTCTTCGGCGACAAGATGGCCATCGCCGCGGCGCAGGCGCAGGAGGTGAGCCCGCAGGAGGCGCCTGGCCTCCACCGGCTGGCGGACCGGCTGGCGGCGCAGTATGGCGTCCCCAAGCCTCGCGTCTACATCAGCCCGGACCCGAACCCGAACGCCTTCGCCACGGGCCGGAATCCCCGCCACGCCTCCATCGTCGTCAACGAGGGACTGCTGCGACTCCTGAATGACGAGGAGGTCTATGGAGTCCTCGCACACGAGTTCGCCCACGTGAAGAACCGGGACATCCTGATCAGCACCATCGTGGCCGCCATGGCGGGCGCGATCACGTTCATCTCACAGTTCGGGCTGTTCTTCAGCGGTGGCCGGGAAGACCGCGGGCAGAACCCGCTGGGCCTGGTCGGCGCCCTGCTCCTGCTGGTGCTGGGCCCGATCGCGGCGCTGCTGGTGCAGCTCGCCGTCTCCCGCTCGCGCGAGTACGAGGCGGACCACACGGGCGCCGAGGTCAGCCACGACCCGCTGGCGCTGGCCAGCGCCCTCCGCAAGCTGCAGCGCGGCAGCGAGGCGGTCCCCTCGCCGATCGCCCAGCCGGCCTTTTCACACCTCTACATCGTCAACCCGCTCTCGGGCCAGACGCTGGCCGGCCTCTTCTCCACCCACCCACCCCTGGAGAAGCGAATCCAGCGCCTCGAAGAGATGGCCCGCCGCCGCTAGCCAATCAGCCCTTCCCCCGCGCGGGGGGAGGAGGTAGATGGGTATCGTCGTTCTGACCGGCTGGTCAGCGCTCCCGCCGCAGCATCTTGCGCGCGTTATCGAGGGGCCGCCAGGCGACCACGGTGGCGCAGCACAGTAGCAGCAGGCCGAACAGACGCAGGGGCAAGGGTAGGGCTTCGACGCGCCCGGTGGTCGGCGGCTCGGGTACAGCTGGGGAAGCGACCGGAGCGGGAACCGTGTAGCTGAGGACGACCTCGGGCACGCCGGTGGTGTCAGGCGTGTTGGTCCCGCCTGGAGGCGTCGAGGAGGAGCCACAGCCGCCGCCACCCCCACCGCCGCTCGATCCCGCCACGCCGGCGCTTGCGCCGCCGCCACCCCCACCGCCGAAGAGGCCGCCTCCCCCTCCGCCTCCGCCTCCGCCGGTGGTTCCGGCCACCGCTCCCAGGCCGGCAGGCCCCCCGGTCTGGAGCGCGCCGGCGGACCCGGCCGAGCCCGGGAAACCGAGAGAGAC